>NZ_JBSGCD010000028.1:0-95989 GCF_053601675.1 Micromonospora sp. NPDC004704
GTGCCCGGCGAGCGCCGTCAAGCTTGATCCGCTCGCCGGGCACGGTCGGCCCGACCCTGTCCACAGTAGTGGTTTTGCTTCGTTCTGCTCTGGGTATGGGTGGGGTCCCGTTCCTGGAGGTCGACGATGACCCGGACTGCTGCTGATCGGTTTCCTACCCGGCATCTGCCGGGGGTGAGTGTGCGGGATCTGCCGGAGCCACCTCGGTCGGCGTGGCCGGTGATCGGGCCGGGGGTGATCGCGGCCGGGGTGGGGCTGGCCTCGGGTGAGTTCATCCTGTTTCCGTACATCGCGTCGCAGGTGGGGCTGGTCTTCCTGTGGGCCGCCGCAATCGGGATCGTGACCCAGTGGTTTTTGAACATGGAGATCGAGCGGTACACGCTTGCCACCGGTGAGACGGCGTTGACGGGGTTCTCGCGGTTCTGGCGTCACTGGGGGCTGGTCTTCGCGGTGATGGTGTACTTCGCGAACCTCTGGCCGGGATGGGCGTCGAGTTCGGCGACGATGGTGACGTACCTGTTCGGTGGGGACGCCACCTGGATCGCGGTCGGCATGTTGGTGATCATCGGGATGACGCTCACCCTGGCGCCGGTCATCTACACGGCCCTGGAGCGGGTGGAGTTCGTCAAGGTCGGCCTGGTTGTGGTCTTCCTGGTGGTGGCGGTGGTGTTCGCGGTCGGCGCGGACGCATGGGGCGAACTGCCGCGTACGGTCACCGCGCCGGAGTTCCCGACCGAGTTGGGCTTCGCGCTGATCCTCTCCGCGCTGGTCTTCGCCGGTGCCGGCGGCGGGCAGAACCTGGTGCAGTCGAACTGGATCAGGGACAAGGGATTCGGCATGGGCCGGTACGTTCCCCGGCTGGTCAGCCCGGTCACCGGGCGGCCGGAGGCGGCGCCGGACACGGCCGGGTTCGTGTTCGAGCCGACCGAGGAGAACCTGGGCCGGTGGCGGCGCTGGTGGCGGCTGGCGAACCGGGAGCAGCTCGTCACGTTCGTACTGATCTCGTTCGTCACCATCGTGCTGATGTCGATGCTCGCGTTCTCGACCGTGCACGGCGTACCCGGTCTCGCCAACAGCGTCTCCTTCCTGGAGGTGGAGGGCGACCGGCTCGCCGAGCTGGTCGGGCCGTGGTTCGGCACCCTGTTCTGGGCGATCGGCGCGATCTCGCTGTTCGCCGCGGCGATGGGCATCGTCGACTACACCAGCCGCCTCGCCGCCGACGTGATCAAGACGTCGTACCTGCCGCGCCGGTCCGAGAGCACGATCTACTTCGTGCTGGTCTGGGGTCTGGTCGGGTTGGGGTGCGCGATCCTGCTCGCCGGCTTCGACCAGCCGCTGGTGTTGCTGGTGATCTCCGCCTGCGTGGGTGGGCTGATGATGTTCATCTACTCGATCCTGCTGCTGGTGCTCAACCGGCGGGTCCTGCCGCCGCAGATCCGGCCCCGGTCCTACCGGGTGGTCGCGCTGATCTGGGCGGTGCTGCTGTTCGGGGTCTTCTCCGCGCTGACCGTCTGGCAGCAGGGTGAGCGGCTGCTCGACTGGCTACGCTGACCGAACGCGATTCCGACGGGCACGGGACGGAACCGGGGGCGTCATGGATGCAACGAAACACGTCCTCTGTGCGCCCTAGGGATGTGCTGGTACAGACGTCCGTGGGCGCGGCGGCGACCTTCGACGAGGTGTACGCCTCCCACTACGTGCCCCTGGTACGGCTGGCCTACGTCACCACCGGCAGCCAGCAGGCCGCGGAGGACGTGGTGCAGGAGGTCTTCATCGAGTGGCTGCGGCGGTTCGAGACCGTCCGGGACCCGGTGCCCTACCTGCGCCGAGCGGTCGTGTCCCGGTGCACGTCCTGGCTGCGTCGGCTGATCCTGGAGCGCCGGCACGGTGCCATGTCATCCGGTGGACCGCCACCGCTGCTCCCACCGGACGGCACCACCACCGCCGTACGCGCGGCGCTGGCCCGGCTCAGCCCCCGGCAGCGGTCGGTGGTCTTCCTCCGCTACTACCTGGACCTCCCGGTCGACGAGATCGCCGTGACCCTGGGGTGCCGGCCGGGAACCGTGAAGTCCCTGCTCCACCGCTCGCTCGCCGCTCTCCAGGAGCACCTCGATGACAACTGATCCCGATCGCGACGGCCGGATCGCGTACGGGCTGCGGCGGGTCGCCGACGCGCTCACGGTCAGCCCACCCGATCCCGACCAGCTCCGTGCCCGCGCCGCGCTGCCGCCCCGTACGCCCCGATTCGCCGTCTGGCGGTGGCCGGTGCTCGCCGCGGTCGCGGTACTCATCGTGATGGCGACGATCGCACTCCTGCCCGGTCTCGGCGTACGCGGTCGCGGGCCCGCGCCGGCCGGTCCGGTCGACGCGCCGACGCTGCCGACCCGGTTCGCCGGCATGTCGTTGCTGACCGCGCCGGTGTCGACGGCGCCGCCCGGGCCGGCGGTCGCCCTCTACCACCAGGGCTCCCTGGGTACCCGGCGGGGCACCACCCAGGTCGTGGTGCTCGGCGCCGACGGACACACGTACCGCCGGCTCGACCTGGCCGAGAAGCGCGGTGCCGTGGGCGACGACGGCGAGTGGAGCGCGGCCGGCGCCCTGCTCGCGCCGGACGGCTCCGAGGTCGCGGTCGCCAGCGCCGACCGGCTCGCCGACCACCTGGAGCTGGTCGATCTCCGGTCCGGGGTGGCGCGGGCGATCCCGCTCGGCCGGTCCGCCGCCGTACGACTGCTCGCCTGGGCCCCGGACGGAACCCGGCTGGCCATCGCGATGCTCGACGGTCCCCTGGACGGGTCGCCGGTCACCGGACGGCTCGCCGTGCTCGACCTGCGGGACGGGCGGGTCCAACCGGTGGGCACGGAGCAGCTCACCGATGTCATGCTGCAGGCGGCGGTCTCACCCGACGGCACGATGCTGGCCGTACCCGTGGGGACCGGCCGGGTCGACCTGGTCGACTTCTCCGGAGCCGTACGCCGCAGCCTCACCCTGCCCGAGGGCTACTACCTCGACAGCCCGTCCGCGTGGTCACCCGACGGTCGGCTCCTGGCGGTGCAGTACCTCGGGGCGGTACGGGGTGGCCTCGCCTTCGTCGACACGACCGGGTCGGGCGGCCCGGTACCCGCCCCGCTGAGCCGCCCGGAGCACCCCTCCGAACTGCTCGGCTGGACGTCGGACACCACCGTCCTCGTCGGGGTGGAGGGCTCGGACTACGAGATCGTGCAGCGGTCGGTGGACGGGGTCACCACCCGTACGGTCGCCCGGCTGTCGCAGGGGGTGGGCCGGATCGCGAGGGTCAGCGGGCTGCAACTCGCGGGCGGACTGGTGCCGGACCTGCGGATCACCGAGGTCGGTGAGGTGGACCGGGGTCCCTGGCCGAGGTGGTGGCTGACGCTGGTCGTGGCGTTCGTCGTGGTCATCGGCCTGCTGGTCCACCGGGCGGTCCGCCGTCGGGCGGTTCGGTCGTCGACTGTCTCCGGGAGCGGGAGACCCACCGGGCCGGGCCCGACCGGCCGCACGGACCGGGTCGATAGATGACAAGCTGTATGTCCAATATTTCACTTATGGTCGGTTATCGTCGGCTTGGCTGGGTGACTGCCCGGCGCTGATCCGCTCCCGGGAGGAGAACAGCCAGATGACGCACGGGCGCATCGCCGACGCGGCCACGGGTGCGATCGGTGACACCGCCGGAGCGATCATGGACCCTGCACAGGGGATCCACCGGCTCAGGGGCGCCGTGAGCGGCCCCGCGCTGGTCGTGGTCGTGGCAGCCCTCGTCGTCGGCTACCTGATCGGTCGCCGGTCCCGGCGCTGAGTAAGCCTGGCGGTGGCGCGTGACGGGTCAGCGCCGCCGCGCCGCCCCGCCAACCGCGCCGCCCGTCGAGGGCGCCATCCCAGACACGGGGGAGCACTGATGCAGGAGATCGTCGGAGAGGCCCTGGCCAAACGCCTGGTCGACTGGGGGGTCGACACCGTGTTCGGGCTGCCGGGCGACGGCATCAACGGGCTGATGGAGGGCTTCCGCCGGCAACGGGACCGGCTGCGGTTCGTGCTGGTCCAGCACGAGGAGGCGGCCGCGTTCATGGCCACCGGGTACGCCAAGGCGACCGGCCGGTTGGGGGTGTGCGCGGCCACCTCCGGTCCCGGCGCGATCCACCTGCTCAACGGGCTCTACGACGCGAAGATGGACCACATCCCGGTGCTGGCCGTCACCGGCATGCAGGAAACCTCGGTCCTGGGTACGCAGTACCAGCAGGAGGTGCAGACGACCCAGCTCTACCAGGACGTCGCCGGCGCCTACAACCTGATGGTGACCAACCCGCAGCAGGTGCCGGGCGTGGTCGACATCGCGATCCGGCACGCCCTGGCCAAGCGGACCGTGGTGCACCTGAGCTTCCCGAACGACATCCAGGTGGCGGACACCGCCAGTGACCCGTACCGGCATGTCAGTCCGGGAGCGCCGCCGAAGAGCAGCCCGGTGCTCTCCCGCCCGCCGGTGCCCGCCGCGCACGAGGAGCTCGAACGGGCGGTCGAGGTGCTGGACGCGGGGCAGAAGGTGGCGATGCTGGTCGGGGTCGGTGCGCGGGACGCCCGCGAGGAGGTGATCGCCGTTGCCGACGCCCTCGGCGCCCCGATCGTCAAGACGCTGCCGGGCAAGCAGGTCGTGCCCGACGAACACCCGCTCACCACCGGTGGCCTCGGCCTGCTCGGCACGAAGCCGAGCGAGGAGTTGATGGAGGAGTGCGACACGCTGCTGATGGTCGGCACCTCGTTCCCGTACGCCAGCTATCTGCCGTCGCCGGGCCAGGCCCGGGTGGTCCAGATCGACCACGACGCCAGCCAGATCGGGGTACGGCTGCCGGTGGAGGTGGCGATCAGCGCGGACGCCCGGCTCACGCTCAAGCAACTGCTGCCACTGCTGGGCCGCCGCGACGACCGGTCGTTCCTCGGCAAGTACCAGGGCAAACGCGACACCTGGCGGGACGAGATGAAGGCGTTGCAGGACGGCGCCCGCCACCCGGTCGCACCGCAGTACCTGATCGGGTGCGTCGACGAACTCGCCGCCGACGACGCGATCCTCACCTGCGACTCGGGCACCATCGCCACCTGGGCCGCCCGGCACTGGACGATCCGCGGCGGACGGGAGTTCTACCTCTCCGGCAACCTGGCCTCGATGGCGCCGGGGCTGCCGTACGCGATCGGGATGCAGTTCGCCCATCCGGGGCGGCAGGTGATCGCGTACGTCGGTGACGGGGGTTTCGCGATGCTGATGGCCGAGTTCCTCACCGCCGCCCGGTACGAGCTGCCGATCAAGGTCGTGGTCAACAACAACAACGCGTACGGGCAGATCCTCTGGGAGCAGATCATCCTCGGCTACCCCGAGTACGCCGTACGCCACCGGCAGCCGGAGGCGGACTTCGCCGCCTGGGCGACGAGCTGCGGCGGCTACGGCTGCAAGGTCACCGAGCCGGGGCAGGTGCCGTCGGCGATCCGTGAGGCACTCGCGTACCCGGGGCCGGCGCTGGTCGACTGCCGGGTCAACCCGGACGAGCCGCCGATGCCCGGCAAGGTCCGGTACGAGCAGGCGAAGGAGTTCACCGAGGCGTTCCTGCGGGGCGAACCGCACAAGGTGTCGACCCTGGCCACGGTCGCCCGCGACAAGTTCAACGAGCTGCGCTCGTGAGCCCGGCCGCCCTCGTGCGCCCGGGACATGCGGCCGACTGACGGTGCTCGATGGTGAACCGTCGTCGGGGGCTGCTCGGGCAGTTGCGCCGGGCCGGTCCCGGGACCAGGGCGAACAGCCTGGAGGTCTTCTTCGACCTGGTCTTCGTCTTCGTGTTCTTCAGCATCGCCCGGGTGACCAGCGAGAATCTGACCCCGGTCGGGCTCTACCACGGGCTGTTGATCCTGGCCCTGCTCTGGTGGTGCTGGTGCTCGCACATGGTGGTGGCCAACTGGCTCCGCCTCGGCGAGGGGATCGGGCCGCTCGTGGTCTTCCCCGTCATGATCGCCACTTTCACGATCGCCCTGATCATCCCGCAGGCTTTCGTCGGCGAGACCAGCGGATTCGACGCCCCGCTGGTCCTGGCCGTCTGCTACCTCGTCGTGCGGGCGCTGCACGTGGTGCTCCACTGGTACTCGGCCGGGGACGATCCGGTCCTGCGTCGGCAGATCCTGCACTACGCGCTGCCGCTGGTCAGCGCCACCACCCTGCTGTTCATCGCCGGTCTGATCCCGTCGGAGTTCCACGGCCTCGACGAGGTGACCTTCCGTACGCTGCTCTGGACCATCGTGGTCGTGGTCGAGTACGGCGCCGGCAGGTTCCTCAGCGTCTCCCACTGGGGGCTCGCCTCGGCGGGTCACTGGGTGGAACGGTTCGAGCTGATCATCATCGTCGGGCTCGGGGAGACGATCATCTCGGTCGGGCTCGGCACCAGCCTGACCGACCGGACCGAGACCTGGGCGATGTTCATCGGGACCGCGCTCGGCATCGGTATCACCGCGTCCCTCTGGTGGGCGTACTTCGACATCGTCGCCCCGGCGGCGCACAAGGTCATGCACGGCACCCACGACCTGGCCCGGATCCGGCTGGCCCGGGACGCGTACGTCTACCTGCACCTGCCGATGATCGCCGCGCTGATCCTGCTCTCCCTCGGCGACAAGGAGATGGTCCACCAGCTCAGCGGCGAACACCTCGGCCTGTCCGAGCCCCAGCAGGGTCCGGGTGTCTATCTCGCCTTCGGCGGGGTCATCCTGTTCCTCCTCGGGCACATGGCCTTCCAGGCCCGGATCCTCGGTACGGTCGCCTGGACCCGGGCGGGCGCGATCGTCGTACTCGGTGCCCTGATCCCGCTGGCGGTCCGGCTCCCCGCGCTGGCGGCGCTGGGCCTGCTCGCGCTGGTGTGTCTCGTCATGGTCGTCAGCGAGGTGGTCATCTTCGCCGACTCCCGGCACGAGCTGCGGGAGTCGGCCCTGCAGGAGGCGACGGCGCACGAGGACCGCGAGACCGAGTGGCGCCGCGACCGCTACGAATAGTCAGCTACCCCCAACCCCGCCCGATTCCTCCAGCTCAAACCCATTGATCCACAGTAGAAGACAAAGATCGGGAGACGCTTTGGCCGGGGGGATTGACTCCCCCGAAACCGGCCGGCAAAGTCCGGGCGATACCGAACGGCTCGGCGGCCCTTCGGTGACCGACCAGGTGCGGCGGCGCGCTCCTTTCACTCCCGACCTCCGGAAGGAGCACCCATGCGTCGACGCATCATCGCGTCCGCCGCCAGTGCTGCCCTTGTCCTGACCTCACTGGTCACCCTGACCCCGCCCGCCACCGCCGCGCCCGCCGCACCGGCCGTGGCCGCCGCGGAGGTCCTGCAGGAGGTGACCCTCGCCAAGGGGCCGGTTGCGATGGGCGAGCCGATGGCCCTGACCGTCCTGCCGGACCGTACGGTGCTGCACACCTCGCGCGACGGGCGGATCTTCTCCACCGACGCGCTCGGCAACACGAAGCTTGCCGCCACCATCCCCGTCTACACCCACGACGAGGACGGGTTGCAGGGCATCGCCGCCGACCCCGACTTCGCGACCAACCGGTGGGTGTACGTCTACTACGCCCCGGTGCTCGCCTCCACCCCGGCCGGCGACGCCCCGTCGAACGGCACCGACGCCGACTTCGCCCGGTGGGAGGGGCACAACCAGTTGTCCCGGCTGACCGTACGGGCGGACGGGACGATCGACCTGGCGAGTGAGAAGAAGCTGCTCCAGGTCCCCGTCGACCGGGGGATGTGCTGCCACGTCGGCGGTGACCTCGACTTCGACGCCCGGGGCAACCTCTACCTGACCACCGGCGACGACACCCAGCCGTGGTCGTCCAGCGGTTACACCCCGATCGACGAGCGCGACGGCTTCACCTGGGCCTTCGACGCGCAGCGTACCTCCGGGAACACCAACGACCTGCGCGGCAAGCTGCTGCGTATCCACCCCGAGGTCGACGGCACCTACACCGTGCCGGCCGGCAACCTGTTCGCGCCGGGGACGGTGAAGACCCGCCCCGAGATCTACGCGATGGGCTTCCGTAACCCGTTCCGGATGTCCGTGGACAGGGCCACCGGCGTGGTCTACGTCGGCACGTACGCCGCCGACGCCGAGGTCGCCGACCCGAACCGGGGCGACGGCGGGCACCAGGAGTTCGAGCGGATCACCGGCCCCGGCAACTTCGGATGGCCGTACTGCCAGGGCTACAACTCGCCGTACAACGACTTCGACTTCGCCACCAACACGTCGGGGCCGAAGTTCGACTGCGCCGCCCCGGTGAACCAGTCACCGCACAACACCGGCCTGACCGAGCTGCCGCCGGCCCAGCCGGCCTGGATCGCGTACGACGGCGGTTTGTCCTCGCCGCTGGGCAACGGTGGCGGCCCGATGGCGGGCCCGGTCTACCACTTCGACCCGGCACTCGACTCGCCGACCAAGCTGCCGGCCAGCTTCGACAACAAGTTCTTTGCCGGGGAGTTCACCCAGGACTGGATCAAGACGATCACCGCCGACGGTGACGGCAGCGGCGGCACGATCGGCGACTTCCCGTGGACCCACACCCACCCGATGGACCTGGCGATGGGCCCGGAGGGCGCCCTCTACGTGCTCGACTACGGCGCCGGCTGGTTCAACGGCGACGAGAACTCCGCGCTCTACCGGATCGAGACCGCCCCGAACGGCAACCGGGCACCGACCGCGGTCGCCGGGGCCGACAAAACCTCCGGACCCGGTCCGCTCACCGTCACGTTCAGCTCCGCCGGATCCGGCGATCCGGAAGGGGACGCGCTGAGCTACGCGTGGACGTTCGGCGACGGCGGCACCTCGACCACCGCGAACCCGACCCACACGTACGCGGCCAACGGCACCTACCCGGCGAAGCTCACCGTGCAGGACCCGGCCGGCAACTTCGGCAGCTCGACGGTGACCATCACGGTCGGCAACACCGCACCGACGATCACCATCACCGGACCGGCCGCCGGCTCGGTGTTCAACTTCGGTGACGCGGTGCCGTACCAGGTCACGGTCACCGACCCGGAGGACGGCACGATCGACTGCACCAGGGTCGCGGTCAACTTCGTTCTCGGCCACGACCAGCACGGCCACCCGATGACCAGCGCCACCGGCTGCACCGGCGTGCTCCAGACCACCGCCAACAGCGAGCACGGTCCGGGCGACAACCTGTTCGGCGTGATCGACGCCGCCTATACCGACCGTTCCGGCCTGGCCGGACACGCCCAGGTGGTGCTGCAACCCCGGCACCGCCAGGCGGAGCACTTCGCCGACTCCAGCGGCAACGTGACCATCTACCAGAGTCCGGCCACCGAGGGCGGCTACGTCGGGGCGATCAACAACGGCGAGTGGGTGTCGTTCACCCCGTACAACCTGGTCGGGGTCACCGGTTTCACCGCCCGGGTCTCGTCGGCCAACGCCGGGGGAGTGCTCGAACTACGTACCGGCTCGGCGACCGGACCGGTGGTCGGCTCGGCAACCGTGCCGGGCACCGGCGGCTGGGAGAACTTCGTCAACGTGACCGGCACGGTCACCGCGTCGACCGGCACCGACACGCTGTTCCTGACCTTCGCCGGAGACCCCACCGAGGGTCTGTTCAACGTCGACAGTTTCACCTTCACCGGAGGCGGCAGCGCCAACAGCGACCTGGCCCGGCACCGGCCGGTGACGGCGTCGTCGACGTACGAGGCGTACCGGGTGCCCGGGCTGGCGGTCGACGGTGACTCCAGCACCCGGTGGTCCAGCGAGTACGCCGACCCGCAGTGGATCAGCGTGGACCTCGGTGCCTCGTACGAACTGGCGCGGGTCCGACTGAACTGGGAAACCGCCGCCGCGAAGGCGTACGAGATCCAGACGTCGCCGG
Source organism: Micromonospora sp. NPDC004704 (assembly GCF_053601675.1). Taxonomy (NCBI): domain Bacteria; kingdom Bacillati; phylum Actinomycetota; class Actinomycetes; order Micromonosporales; family Micromonosporaceae; genus Micromonospora; species Micromonospora sp. NPDC004704. Next base: position 9,902 of record NZ_JBSGCD010000028.1, read on the forward strand.
ACGGTGACACCTGGACCACCGTGCACAGCACCACGAACGGCAACGGTGGGGTGGACGACATCCAGCTCAGCGGCACCGGCCGGTACGTCCGGATGTACGCCACCGAGCGCACCACCGGCTGGGGTTACTCGCTGTTCGACTTCAACGTCTACGGGCCGTCGGAGGAGGAGAACCCGCCGGAGACGTACCAGGTGATGGTCTTTTCCAAGACGGCCGGGTACCGCCACGACTCGGTCGGCGCCGGGATCTCCGCGATCGAACAGCTCGGGCGGGAGAACGGGTTCCGGGTCGACGCCACCGAGGACGCCGGAGCGTTCACCGCCGCCAACCTGGCCCCGTACGAGGCCGTGGTCTTCCTCTCCACCACCGGTGACGCGCTGAACGGCGAGCAGCAGGCGGCGTTCGAGGCGTACATCCGGGGTGGTGGTGGTTTTGTCGGCGTGCACGCGGCGGCCGACACCGAGTACGACTGGCCCTGGTACGGCGGCCTGGTCGGCGCCTGGTTCGACTCGCACCCGGCGACCCAGCCGGCCACGGTCCGGTTCTCCGACCGGGCCAACCCGTCGACCTCGCACTTCGCCCCGACCTGGAACCACACCGACGAGTGGTACAACTACCGCACCAACCCTCGGGCGAACGTGAAGGTGCTCGCCACCGTGGACGAGTCGACCTACAGCGGCGGCGGGATGGGCGCGGACCACCCGATCACCTGGTGCCAGGAGTACGACGGCGGCCGGGCCTGGTACACCGGAATGGGCCACACCGTGGAGTCCTTCGCCGAGGAGAACTACACGAAGATGCTGCTCGGCGGCATCCAGTTGGCAGCCGAGCAGGCCGATGCCGACTGCCGGCCGGAGACCGGCTACACCGCCCTGTTCGACGGCACCCAGGCCAGCCTGGACCAGTGGGAGCAGGCCGGTCCGGGTGGGTTCACGCTGGCCGACGGCACGATCAGCTCGTTCGGCGGCATGGGCCTGCTCTGGTACCCGCAGCGCACGTACGCCAACTACTCCCTCAAGGTCGACTGGATGATGCCGGGCGACGACAACGGCGGGGTGTTCATCGGGTTCCCGGATCCGCAGGGTGACCCGTGGAAGCCGGTCGACGCCGGGCACGAGATCCAGATCGACGCCACCGACAACGACCCGACCCGTACCACCGGCAGTGTGTACAGCTTCAAGGCGCCGGACACCGCGTTGCGCGAGGCCAACCTCAACCCGCCGGGTTCCTGGAACACGTACGACGTCCGGGTGCACGGGCAGCACGTGGAGATCTTCCTCAACGGGGTGAAGATCACCGACTACACCTCCGGCCGGAACATCGCCGACGGCCACTTCGGGGTGCAGAACGACGGCGCCGGACTGGAGATCAACTACCGCAACATCCGGATCAGGACGGACGACTCCCCGACCGGGGAGGACCTGGCCCGGGGTCGCCCGGTGACGGCGTCGTCGGTGGAGCCGAACTCGTCGCACGTGCCGGGCAACGCGGTCGACGGCAACCCCTCCACCCGGTGGGCGAGCGAGCACCTGGTCGACCCGCAGTGGCTCACCGTCGACCTCGGCGCCGAGTACGACCTCGACCGGGTACGTCTGGCCTGGGAGGCGGCGTACGCCAGCGCGTACGACGTGCAGACCTCGACCGACGGCACCACCTGGACCCGGATCCACGGCACCGCCAGCGGTGACGGCGGGGTCGACGACCTCGCGGTCACCGGCACCGGCCGCTACCTGCGGGTGTACGGCACCGCACGGGCCACCGAATGGGGTTACTCGCTCTACGACATCAACGTCTACGGCACCCCGGCCGTTGGGGACACCACTGCCCCGACGACCAGGGCCGAGGTCGCCGGACCGGTCACCGCCGGCTGGTACACCGGGCCTGCCACCGTCACCCTGACCTCGACCGACGAGGCCGGCGGCAGCGGGGTCGGCTCCACCGAGTACCAGCTCGACGGTGATCCCGCGTGGACCGTCTACACCGGGCCGGTTCCGGTCGCAGGTGACGGCGAGCACGTGCTGCGGTACCGGTCCACCGACCGGGCCGGGAACCTGTCCGCACCGGGCCAGGTCGAGGTGAAGGTCGACGCCACCGCGCCGGTCACCTCCGCGACCTTCGCCCCGGCGAACGACAACGGCTGGCACGCCGGGGCCATCCCGGTCACACTCGCCGCCACCGACGCCGGATCGGGCGCCCAGGGGATCGAATGGTCCCTGGACGGCGGGCCGTGGACGGCGTACTCGACGCCGGTCGACGTCACCGGCGACGGGCAGCACGAGCTGCTCTACCGGGCGAAGGACACGGCCGGGAACGCCGAGACCCTCAAGTCCGCCCTGGTGCGGATCGACGGGACGAAGCCGACCGTGATCGTCTCCGGGCTCGCCGACGGCCAGCTCTACGGCGACAGCGGCGAGGTCCGCGTCACGTTCCAGGCGGTCGACCCGACCTCCGGGGTCGCCGCCACGATCGGCAAACTCGACGGTACGCCGTACGCCAGCAAAACCCTGCAGGCCCTGTACGACCTCAGCCTGGGCCTGCACGAGTTGACCGTCACCGCCACCGACAAGGCCGGGAACAGCACCACCAGTTCCGTACGGTTCTTCGTCACCACCTCGTTCCGGGACATCCAGCACCTGCTGGACCGGTTCGAGGCGACGAACCGGCTGTCCGCCAAGGCACACCGCCAGCTCACCAACAAGCTGACCGCGGCCCGTGACTCGGAGGCGGCCGGTAACGACAAGCGGGCGGTGCAGCAGCTCGCCGCGTTCGCCGTACTGGCCTCGGATCCGGTCCTGGTGCCCGACGCCGACGTACGCGGCGTGCTCGTACGCGACACCGACGCGATGATCGTGTCGCTCGGTGGAGTGGCCAGCACCGCCGGTGTGGCCGCGAACGACGGCCGGCAACTGGGCGGCACCGGCCGCCCCGACGGTGACACCGGCAGGGTCGCCAAGGACGGCAACCTGTAGTCGATCGTCAGGTGGGGGAGGGTCGCCGGCCCCGGCAGCCTTCCCCCACCCTGTCGCGACCCGACCTACCGTCGGACGGTCATCCATTGAGGTGCGACGATGTTATATTCGGTCGTCATCGATTTCGGTCTGTGTCGTGTGCATTCGACAGCCAGCATCGATTACCTACCGACGGGGAGATCATGACGAGCCGCAACCGAACGCGCCGTACGTTCTGGTCACGCACCATTCCCGCAACCATCGCGCTCGGTGCGCTGGTCGCGTCCACGGTGAACGTCCCGGCGCCCTCCGCCGCAGCCGCGACCTCCGGCACCGGCCCCAATCCGGTCGTCACCTGGGACCTCAATGCCCAGACGGCGATCTGGGACATCGCCGGCCAGCAACCGAACGAGCAGGTGCGCAGCTTCGCGATGGTGAGCGGGGCCGTCTACGACGCGGTGAACGCGATCGCCGGTACCCCGTACCAGCCGTACCTCGCCGCACCGAGGTCGAGCGGGACCGAGTCGGCGGACGCTGCCGTCGCTGCCGCCGCCCACGGCGTACTCGCCGCCCTCTTCCCCGATCAGCAGGAGCGGCTCCGGGCGCAGTACGACGACGCTCTCGCCGTGATTCCCGACGGGCGGTCGAAGCAGGGCGGCATCACGATCGGGGCACGAGCCGCAGCCGCGATGGTCGCCGCTCGGCAGGACGACGGCGCGTTCGGGAACCAGCAGTGGCGCAACGGGACAACGCCCGGCCAGTGGCGACCGACGCCGCCGCTGTTCCTGTCCGACGGTGCATGGACCGGACACATGCGGCCGTTCCTCGTCCCCCGTGCGTCGATGTTCCGCACACCCGAGCCGCCACGCCTGACCAGCAGCGCGTACGCCCGCGACTTCAACGAGGTGAAGGAAGTCGGCTCGGCGACGAGCACGGTTCGTACCCAGGACCAGACGGAGGCCGCGATCTGGTGGCACGACCGGCGTTCCGCCTCCTGGGAGATCAAGCGACAGCTCGCCACCACCCAGCGGCTGAACGCCCTGCAAACCGCGCGCTTCTTTGCGATGACCGACCTCATCGTGGCCGACTCGGGAGTGGCGTGCTTCAGCCAGAAGGACTTCTGGAGCTACTGGCGCCCGGTAACGGCGATCCAACTGGCCGACACGGACGGTAACCCGAGGACGGCCGCCGACCCGGGCTGGCAGTCGCTCCTCGTCACGCCCCCCTTCCCCGAGTACCCTTCCGGCCACGCCTGCGGCACCGGTGCGCGGATGTCGCTGTACCGGTACTTCTTCGGCCGGGACGACATCGCTTTCAGTGGATCCAGCGTCGCCTCCGGCACAACCAGACAATTCACCAGCTTCTCGCAGGCGCTCGACGAGCTCATCGGTGCGCGCATCTGGGGCGGCGTCCACTTCCGTACCGCTGACGACGAGGGGGCGAAACTCGGTGAGGAGGTCTACCGCTACGCGGTCCGGCACCACTTCCGCCCTCTGAGATAGCCCGCAGGCCCGGGCCGCTTCTCCCAGATCGGCTCGGGCCCGGAAACCTACACTCATGCGATGACCGATCAGAGTGGTGGCTTCCGCGCGGCGCAGGAGCGTGCCGAGCGGTTGAAGGAGCGTGTCTACATCACGTTCACCGCGCTCGCCGTCGTGCTGGCACTGCGCTCGCACGGAGCGACAGCCGCCGAGGCGGGGGTGACGCTGCTTATCGCGGTCACCGGCACGCTGCTGGCGGTGTTCGTCGCCGACGTGGTCTCGCACATCGCCGTACACGCCGCGCTGCCGGCGAGACATGAACTGAACAGGATGCTCCGGGTGAGCTTCGGTGCACTGGGAGCCCTCGTCGTTCCGTTCGTTTTCATCGGGCTCGCGATCGCCGACAGATGGCCCGTGACCTCGGCGTTGCGTGCGGCGACGATCGCGCTCGTCACGGCGCTCGTGGTGATCGGCTACCTGGCCGTGCGCAGAGTACGGCTGCCCGTCTGGCAGAAACTCGTCGTACTATTCGCGGAGTTCGTCCTCGGCGCGGCCGTGGTGGGACTGGAACTTCTCGCCCACGGTGTCTGACCGCGCCGAGGCGTCGGCGTCGTGGTGCCGCACGCCTGAGCGGGGATTCTGCGAGAGCCACCCGAGCATGTCGTTGACATCGAGGGCGTACCACTCGGTGTATCCGCATGCAGCGCATATCCAGACCTCAAAGCGGCCTGCCTCGACGCGCTTGCGCATCTCCTCGCCGATCGCCGATCCGGAGGCCAGTCGGGTGACTCCCGGCAGGAGCTTCACCACGTTGCCGCTGTCGGGGTCGGGGACCATGAACGGGTCGACCTGCCACAGACGCGGGCACCCACATTTGACGCACCGACGACTCGTACGCATGAGCGCAGGCTAGACGTCCGTCCGGCCGGATCCGGAATGGGTCCGGTGCGGCCGGGGTGCCAGCGTCGATCTCAACGCGAAACGGTGTCGTCGACAGCGGCACGTGGCCGACGGACCGGTCGAGAACGCGCTGCGCCGGCCGGCCGGCGCAGGTACCACTCGGCCACCGCAAGGTTGATCAGCCAACCGGCGAGCACCAGCACGGCCCGAACGTTCCCGTCGGGCTGTTCGCCGGTCGCGAGGAGGTACGGCGCGTTCGTGAACGCCTGCGTGCCGGCGCCGATGCCGATCGCGTAGCCGCGCACCATCCACGCCCGGTGTCGGGTGAAGTCGCGGCGTAGCACGGCGGCGAGGCCGAGGAGGATCGAGGCGGCCATGGCCGAGCCGAAGACGAGTCGCATGCCGGCGAGCACGTCGTTGTCGTGGGCCGGCAGGTCGTACGCGAACGTCATCCACAGGCCGGAGAGGGCGACCGCCAGCCCGCAGGGGACGAGGACCCGTCCGGCGAGGCGGTGCCAGCGGCGGCGGCGCAGGCTCGGTACGAACTGGAAGGCACCGAGGATCGTGTAGACCACCGCGCCGACGATGTGCAGCACCACCGGCAGCGGATCGGCGACGAAACGGGCGTTCGCCGGGGTGACCTCCGGTCCGGTGCCCAGCTCGGTCAGCCGTGCCGCGCCGGCGATGATCGGTATCAGGCTCAGCAGGATCAACGCGGCCGGCAGCCGCCACTCGCGAATTGTCATGCCATCGATGGTGTCCGCCGTACTCACTCAGGTTCATCGACACATGGGCCGCGATCGGGCGGCCCATGGTCGTACGCCGTCGTCGTACTTTCGGCGCCAGCCGCCGATCTGCCGAACCGGGCCGCTGCTCGGCCGGGAGGCAGGTGCCGTTACCCGCGTCCCCGGGTGCGGTTCGTCTCGTACGCCCACATCGCGATCTCGACCCGGTTGCGCACACCGAGCTTGGTCATCACGCTGGTGATGTGCGACTTGACGGTGCTCAACGTGACGTAGAGCTCGTCGGCGATCTCCTTGTTGGTACGCCCCCGGGCGACCGCGAGCAGCACCTGTTCCTCCCGGTCGGTGAGCGCCTCGATCGGCTGCTTCAACGGCGAGGCGGGACCCGAGTCGGCGAACGCCCTCAGCAGACGCGTGGTGACGCTCGGCGCGATCAGCGCGTCCCCGTTGGCGGCCGCGTGGACGGCCTGGCTGAGCAGGTCGGGGCCGGCTTCCTTGAGCAGGAAACCGCGGGCGCCGGCACGCAGAGCCTCGTACACGTAGTCATCGAGATCGAAGGTTGTGATGACGACCACCGCGAGCGGCTCCGCGACCGATGGACCGGCGAGCGCCCGGGTGGCCTCGATGCCGTCCATGCCGGGCATGCGGATGTCGAGGAGGCACACGTCGGGGCGGAGTCGGCGGGCGAGCTCGACCGCCCGGCGCCCGTCGCCGGCCTCGCCGACGACCTCGATGCCCGGCTGTGCGTTCAGGATGATGGTGAGGCCGGTACGGACGATTTCCTGGTCGTCCGCGACGAGCACGCGCACCGTCACGCGCCGACTCCCGCGCGGGGGAGCACCGCCGTGACGGTCCATCCACGGTCGGGGTTGGGGCCGGCCTCGCAGGTGCCGCCGAGCAGGTCGGCACGCTCGATCATGCCCATCAGGCCGAAGCCGGGCGAGCCGGCGGGGCGGGCGGCGCCGGCCTCGCCGTCGTCGCTGACCCGCAGGCGTACGGAGGTGTCGTCGGCCGCGACGCTGACCTCGATGCGGGTGGCATGGCGGGCGTGGCGGCGGGCGTTGGTGACCGACTCCTGGGCCAGGCGGTAGAGCGCGGAGCCGACCGTGGGCGGGAGGTTGTCGAGGTCGCCGCGGATGTCGACGTTGACGGCCGGGCCGGTGTGGAAGCGGCCGGCGAGCCGTTGGATGTCGGCGAGCCGTGGGTTGGGCGCCAGGTCGGCGGGCTGGTCGCGGCGCAGGACGCGGACGATCGTGCGCATCTCGGCGAGCGCGCGGGACGCCTCGGCCTCGATCACGCGGAGTGCCTCGACGGCGGCACCGGGCTGGCCGGCCGAGGCGGCGATGCCGGCCTGCGCGCGGATCGCCATCGCCGACACGTGGTGTGCCACCGTGTCGTGGAGGTCACGGGCGAGCCGTTCGCGCTCCAGCAGTTTGGCCTGGTCAAGCTCGCGCGCTCGGGCGGCGGCGCGGAAGCGGATCGCGATGCCCAGGGTGGCGGCGGCGAACATCACCGCGAACCCGGCGACCAACTCGCTGCCGTCGATCGAGCCGACCAGGCCGGCGGCGGCCACCTTGGTCACCACGAAGAGCGAACCGATCACCGCATCCCGGCCGGCGCCCCAGCGGAACAGCGCATAGGTCAGGAGCACCAGGAAGCTCGTTGTAAACATCTGACAGGCATCGCCGGGCAGCACGAACGGGGCGACCGTCGTGAAGCCGAACGCGATCGCCACCATCACGAGCGGCTCCGTGCGCCGCCACAGCAGCGTGGGCAGCAACGCGAGCGCGATGACGACGCAGCCCACCCGCCACGGCAGATCGGGTCGGGCGATCCCCTCCAACACGATCGCCGGCGCGAGGACGGCGATCAATACCCAGTCGCGCCAGACCCGGGCCGGGACGTGCGGGGCGTGCGGCTCGGCCAACACGGCGCGCAGGCGAGAGTGCACAGGACCATCGTACGAACGGGGCGGCGACTTCAAATCGTCCCAACGTACGCAATCAATCCTCATCAAGCTCTTCATGATCCACGCCGCTCGCTCAGTCGGTTACGGCCGCAGCAGTGGTATTCCAGGTAGCAACGAAGCAGCAGCGTCGGCGCTGCTGGGTTTCTCGCCAATCCGTACAGCAGCGGCGATGGAAACGAAGGCGAATCCAACCGGGCATCACCGATCATCGGCTGCACCTTACGCCCACGTGCCTGCTCGACCAGGTGCCACACGTCATCGGTGTCGCCGATTGGCGGGTGTCGCACACGCCGTGCTCACCATCCGGCAACGGCCTCGCATCCAGGTCATCGACATGACTGAAGCGGTGCCTCACCACGCGCAGGTACGAGATCGCGTAGCGAGCGGATCGCGGCACGCGAGTGCATTGGGTCGGTCCCAGGATCTCTACTCCTTCGGCCACCCCGAGGGATTGCTGACCGACTCCCGTGAGATGCCGGAGCCGGTCTCCGGCCAAACGCCGAAGCGTTCCTCGTGCAGATGCGCGAAGAAGTAGCAGAACTCCTCGCAGTCTGCGTCGAGCACCGCCAGTCGCGGATTCGTCTGGACCGCCTCGTAGAACTCCCGTCCCATCGCGACGATGTACCCGCGGGCGTACAGGAAGCCGTCGTCGGAACCGTCCGTCGCCTCATGGATGTCGGCGCGGTCGATGTCGTACAGCTTTCGCTCGACGACCCGGTCGAGGGCAACCAACTCCGGGCCAGACAGCCCGAGGCACATCTCGCGTAGTGCGGTGAGGAAGGATTCGAGCCAGGTGTCTATGGCGTACAGGTCGATGTCTTCGTCGTTGTCCGGATCCCGATCGAGCAAGGCCCGGCGCAGCGCCGCCGGTTCCGGACCCAGCCGGGCCCATGCCTGCTCCACCACCTCCCAGAACCGGGCCTCCTCTTTGGGCGTCGGCGACGAGCAGGAAGGAGCAAGGTGGGCATCGGTCACCGGCGGACGGTAACCGGACCCACCGACAACAAGGATCTGGCTGCTGACGGCCGTCTCCCGCCTTGCGAGTCATGACGGCGACGTAGCCGATCGGCATCGGGTCGGCGGACCTCGCGAGGGGCCTCGCTATTTGATGGAGATTCATCTTGGGGCGTGCACACTCCACGGCATGCGTACCTCCGATGCGGACCTGGCCCTGCGGTGGCTGGCCGAGGCGGGGATAACACCGGTCGGCCCTGGTCGCTGGCGGGACAGCGAACCGTCGGGCGTGACGGAGATGTCGAACGACGACGTGGCTTTCGCCTGCGCGTACACGATGGTCTTCGATGACCGATCGGACCCGGTACGGCGTGTTCGAACGGCGATGGGCCTGCTGGATCTGACCGGTGAGTTCGAGGTGATGACCCATTTGAACGCGTACGTCATCGACCATGACGACCCGGCGGTCATCGACGCCTTCTGGGCAGGCTGCCGTGCACGTATGGAAGTAGCCGATCCGATCGAGAATCTGCGGTTGTCGCTACGGACGTACTGGTTCCTCGGAGGCACCTCCACGGCCGCCTTCGCCGCGATGATCGGCGACGACGTACGCCGTCTCGTGGCCGCCGATCGCCTGCCGGAGCTGGCCCACGGTCCGCTGCACCACCGCACCCGCCACGTACTGGAAGACTCGGGCACGGTTTGCTGGGCCGACAAGCACGACATCCTCCGGGCCGCCGCGACGGTCGTTGAACTACATCCGGCGGTGCTCCACGCTCTGCTGGCCGGTTCTCACGCGGTCTACGGCGACCTTCAACCAGCGGAGGCGCTCACTCTGCTGGAGCAACTGCACCTTCCGGCCGAGGCCGAAGGCCTCGCCCAGCTGCGGACAGCCTTACGCAAGGGCACCAAAAGCCACTACGACGACCCCGGCCCGTGGAGCGAATCGCCAATGCTCGTCGTGCGGTGCCTCGGTGGAGGTGGGTTCGCGCGAAGTACGCCGTCCGTCGGCGACCGGCCATAGGGTGGTGACTACCTATCCCGGGCTGGCTCGCGGGAAGCCTGTGGGCCGGCCGCCGTCTCGTTCGGCAGCCGCCGTTCGTCGGTCACGGCCGTCCGGGATTTTGGATTTCCGCCGCCTGCCACCGCAGCCGATGGGACTCTGAACGCGGGGAATGCGGTCGCGGGCCCGGGAGAGGCGGCATCGGGATCACGATGAACGGCTTCTGATGCGTACCGCGTTGATCGTGTTGGCCGCCCTGGCGGCGGCCGTGGTCGTGGACCTGGTATCCGGCGTGCTGGTCCGCCGGGTTGCCGCGGGCCGCTACAGGTGGCTGCTGGAGCCGCTGCGGCACGCCTGCCGCCGCCCGGCGGCCGTGGTCCTGCTGGTCGGGGCGGCGGCTCACGGTGGCGGTTGTCACGGTCCTCGCGGTCGGCCTGATCCTGATCACGTTCCGGCCGGTACGCCTCTTCGGCATCTCCGTTCTGACCTCGGCCGGGGTGGTCGGTGCGGTGATCGGTCTCTCCGCCCGAACCGCGCTCGGCAACGCGTTCGCCGGCATCCAGGTCGCCTTCGCCGACGGACTGCACGTCGGCGACGTACTGGTCGTGGACGGCGAATGGGGCCGGGTCGAGGAGGTGAAGCTGACCAACGTGGTGATCCGGCTCTGGGACGACCGGATGCTCATCCTCCCGACCACGTACTTCACCGAGCGACCGTTCCAGAACTGGACCCGGAACGAGTCACGGGTGATCGGCAAGATCCAGTTACATGTCGACCACACCGCCGACCTGGACGACCTGCGGCGGGAGGCACGCCGACTGGTCGAGTCCTCACCGCTGTGGGATCGAGACCGGTGGGTGCTCCAGATGGTCGACGCCACCCCGCAGACCGTGGTCATCCAGGTGCAGGCCTCGGCTGCGGACGGTGCCAGTGCCTGGGACCTGCGCTGCGATCTGCGCGAGGGACTGGTCCGCTACCTACGCGACCAGCACCCCCAGTGGCTTCCCCGCACCCGCAGCCAGTACCAGCCCTGACTCGCAGGAGTCCGGCATCGCCGCCGTGCGCGCCGATGAATGAGTCGGCGCCTACCGGGGACTAGCTGGACCAGGACCGACAGACACAGGAGGCGGTGATGGGCGTCGACCGGGACTGCACCGAGGTGGGGGACGACTTCGTCCGGGTTACCCGTACCGTCAACGCTCCCATCGGCCAGGTCTTCGAGTACGTCGTCGACGTCGACCTGAGCCACATCTTCCCCAGAACCGGACACTCGTCGGCAATCGTGGCCAGCAGCGTCACCACCGGCTGGAACACCCCGGGCCTGCGCCGGACGAACACCTCCGACGACGGCTCGACCAACGAGGAAGAACTACTGACGGTAGAGCCGCCGAACTCGTTCTCGTACCGGATCGACAACTTCAGCTCGCCGCGGCTGCGCGAGGTGGTCGACAGCATCGAGGGGTCCTGGTACTTCAGCGACCAGGAGGACGGCACCACGAGCATCGAGTGGACGTACGCCCTGAACCCGGTGGACGAGGCCGCCCGGGCGACCATCAAGGAGAACCTGCTGCCGCTCTATACCGAGCGGCTGAAGACGGCAATGACCATCCTGAAGGACGACCTCGAGTGCTGAAGCCAGCCCCACGGACCGGCGCCACGCCCGGGCAAGCGGCCGGGCTGGCTCCGGGCGTGTGGTGACCAGGCGCGGGCCCGTCGTCGTGGGTGTGGTGGCCGCCCCCGGGGCCGCGGCCGACCTGGTGCGGGGGGCCGCCGCGGAACTCGCCGACCGGCTCCGCAGCCGGGTCCCGGAGGTCGACTGGGCGGTACGCCTCCAGGTGGCGCGGCTCGTCGATGGGCCGGCCGACCTCGGTCAGCTCATCGAGGCAGCCCGGCGGCGGATGCTGGCCGAGGGTTGGAGTCTGGTCCTCTGCGTGACGGACCTGCCGTTGCAGACCGCGCGACGACCCGTGGTCGCGCATGCCAGCAGCACCCATGGCGTCGCGGTCCTTTCCATGCCCGCGCTCGGTCCCGTCGCCGGGGCCCGGCGGCTGGCCGAGGCCGGGGATCGGCTCCTCGCGGCGCTGCTCGGCGATGCCGACGCGGTCGGCGACCCGGTACGGGCCGGCCCGTACCGCCGACGACTGGCCACCGGACGGCGGGCCCGGGAACTCGGCGCACGCGTGAACCACCAGGCGTCCGGCATCGGCCTGCTGACCGGGGTGTTCGGCGGCAACCTGCGGCTCCTGCTCGGCATGCTCCGGGCGAACCGGCCCTGGCGGCTGGCCGTCCGGCTCTCCCGGCTGCTGGTCGGTGCCTTCGCGACCGCCGTCCTCGCCCTGGTGAGCGTCGACATCTGGCAGCTGTCGGCGGCCTCGGGCAACCTGCGGCTCGCCCTGCTCACGGCCGGATCCGTCCTGGCGGTGGTGCTGACCATGGTGCTCGGGGCGCGCCTCTGGGAGCGGGTCCCGCACGGCCCGGGAGCCCGGGAACAGGTCGTCCTCTTCAACGTGGTCACCGTCCTCACCGTGGTAATTGGCGTCCTCGCGCTGTACGTGGCGCTCGCCGCGCTGACCATCATCGGGGCGATCGCCCTCGTCCCCTGGGACCTGCTCGCCCAATCCACCGGCCGACCAGCCGGCGTCGCCCACCAGGCCAAGCTCGGATGGCTCGCCAGCTCACTGGCCACCGTCGGCGGCGCACTCGGCGCCGGACTCGAGTCCGACTCAGCAGTACGGGAAGCGGCATATCGCTACCAGCCCGACGCGAAGCTGACCGGCGAGCAGGATGGGCCGGATCCGACCGGCGAAGCCGAACCGGGACCGAGCAGCGAGGACGGGCCAATATCCAGTGACGGGCCTGAGCCGGAGCGCAACGACGAGGCCGGCTGACGGCCCGGTCGGCGCTAGGGTCAGGACCGCCGTGGCGCCGCTGCCCGCGGTCAACCGAGCCGCTGAACCTCGATCGCCGACGGCACCGGGGCCTGCCCCACGTCCTGCGGCCCGTTGGCCGACGGCGTCTTGGAGTTGGCCCCGCCGTCCGAAGGCGGTCGCGGCAGCCGGCAGCTTCCGACCGGCGACGGCCGGTGAAAGGGTCCAGCGGCTACTTTGACCCGGGGAGGCCCAATCCCGCTACGAGGGTGTGTTGCCTGTCGCAGCGGGTAACGCAGGCAACACTGGTACCCAGGTTCCGGAGAGGCGAACATGACCCGCGCCGCCGCGATCGAGCTGCCGTCCGGCCAGACGATGCCCGCGCTCGGCCAGGGAACCTGGTACCTGGGCGAGCACCCCACGAGGCGGCAAGACGAGATAGCGGCCCTACGCGCCGGGCTCGACCTGGGCATGACCATGGTCGACACCGCGGAGATGTACGGTGACGGCGCTTCCGAGGAACTCGTCGGCGAGGTGATCGTCGGACGACGCACCGACGTCTTTCTGGTCGACAAGGTGCTGCCGTCCAACGCCAGCCGACGGGGAACCGTGCAGGCCTGCCGTCGCAGCCTGCAACGACTCGGTGTCGACCACATCGAGCTCTACCTGCTGCACTGGCGCGGCACGCATCCACTCACGGAGACGATCGAGGCGTTCGCCGAACTCGTCGACGCCGGTGACATCGGGCAGTGGGGCGTCAGCAACTTCGATCTTTCCGACATGACGGAGCTACTCGAGGCGGGCGGGAACTCCTGCGCGACCAATCAGATCTTGTACAACCTCACCCGCCGTGGTCCGGAGTACGACCTACTGCCATGGCTACGCGAGCACCGAATCCCGGTGATGGCGTACTCGCCGATCGAGCAGGGCCGACTGCTCGGCCACCCCCAGGTCGCGGAGGTCGCCGCCCGGCATCGGGCCACGCCCGCTCAGGTGGCGCTGGCCTGGCTGCTGAGGCAGGAGATGGTTTCGGCCATCCCCCGATCGTCCAAGCCCGAACACACCCGGGAGAACGCTGACGCGCGCAATCTGCATCTGACTGACGAGGACGTGGCGGCACTCGACACGGCGTTCCCGCCGCCGGTCGGCCCGCAACCGCTGGAGATGCTTTAGCGCCACTGCCGCCGAGGGCATGGCGATCAACGCGAAGTCGCTCGGTTGTCGGACCGTCGCGCGGCGGTGATGAGTGCTTCGAACGGCGGACACGGTCGATGGCTGGAAACGGCGGACGTCCTGGAGCCAGCACACGTACTTACTCGATGTCGGCGCGCGCATCCGACAGTGGATCGACCTCCTGATCCGTTCAGCAGGTCACGAAGACCCGCAGGTCGGAATGGTGTGCGACCGCGTGGCACCTCGGGGTCGACGCCAACGCCGGATTCCTCGGGAGCGTGACCAGAATCCGTGCGTCGGGCCCCCACGGTGTCGTCCATGGGTGACCGTGACGAACGTTGCCTGACCATGGGAGGGGGAGCAGCAACGGGATCACTCCCGGGAGTGGTCCCGTTGCTGTCCGACCGGTCTCGCGGCAAGTCATCCGGTACGGCGACCAACCAGGTGGGTCGCGTACGCGCCGGTGGTGAAGAACGTCGGCAGGGTTTCGCCGAGCGCTGTGCGTACGAAAATCTCCTCGGCCTCGGCCCAACGGTGCCCGGCGGCATCGGTCGCGTCCCGGACCGCCGCGACCTCCTCGGCCAGCAGTTTGCGGACCAGTTCCTCGTCCACCGTCCGGCCGTCGGTCAGTCGGGTGCCGGTGTGGATCCACTGCCAGACCTGGCACCGGGCGATCTCGGCGGTGGCCGCGTCCTCCATCAGGTCGAAGATCGCCACCGCCCCGTTGCCGCCCAGCCACGCGTCGAGATAGCGCAGCGCGATCGCGATGTTGTTGCGCACCCCGGACTCGGTCACGGTGCCGCCGGTGGCGGCGATGTCGAGCAGGTCGGCCGGGCCCACCCGGACCTCGTCGCGGAGCCGGTCGAGCTGGTGCTGCCGGTCCCCGAGCGTACGGTCGAAGACGTCCCGGCAGATCGGCACCAGCCCCGGATGCGCCACCCAGGAGCCGTCGAAGCCGTCGGCCGCCTCCCGTTCCTTGTCCTGGCGCACCTTCGCCATCGCGCGGCTGTTGGTCTCGGCGTCCCGGCTCGGGATGGAGGCGGCCATCCCGCCGATCGCGTACGCGCCCCGGCGGTGACACGTCGACACCAGCAGTTCGGTGTACGCGCGCATGAACGGCACGGTCATGCTCACCTGGGCCCGGTCGGGCAGGACGAACTCCGACCGGGTACCGAACGTCTTGATCAGGCTGAAGATGTAGTCCCAGCGGCCGGCGTTCAGCCCCGCGCAGTGGTCGCGCAGCTCGTACAGGATCTCGTCCATCTCGAACGCGGCGGTGATCGTCTCGATCAGTACGGTCGCCCTGATCGTCCCGTGCGGCATTCCGAGCAGCCCCTGCGCGAGTACGAACACGTCGTTCCAGAGCCGGGCCTCGAGGTGACTCTCCAGCTTCGGCAGGTAGAAGTAGGGTCCGCTGCCCCGGTCGACCTGCCGCTGCCCGCAGTGGAAGAGGTAGAGCCCGAAGTCGACCAGGCTCGCCGACACCGGGCGCCCGTCCACGATCACGTGCTTGTCGACCAGGTGCCAGCCGCGCGGCCGTACCACGATCGTCGCCGGGTCCGGCCCGACCCGGTACCGCTTGCCCGTCTCCGCGGTGAAGTCGAGCCGCCCGTCGATCGCGTCGCGGAGGTTGAGCTGCCCGTCGATCAGGTTGGACCAGGTGGGCGACAGGGCGTCCTCGAAGTCGGCCAGCCAGACCCGGGCACCGGAGTTGAGCGCGTTGACCGTCATCC
Organism: Micromonospora sp. NPDC004704; assembly: GCF_053601675.1. Lineage (NCBI taxonomy): Bacteria > Bacillati > Actinomycetota > Actinomycetes > Micromonosporales > Micromonosporaceae > Micromonospora > Micromonospora sp. NPDC004704. The sequence continues at coordinate 25,673 of NZ_JBSGCD010000028.1, forward strand.
GCCGGTCCGGCGGCCCGGTGATCTCGACCCGCCGGTCGACCAGGCCCGGCGCGGCACCGGCGACCCGCCAACTCCCGTCGGCCCGGATCGACGCGGTCTGTGCCAGCCAGCCCAGCGACTCCTCGCCCCGGGCCAGCCGTTCCCGGCGTTGCGCCCGCGCCACCAGCAGTTCGGCCCGCCGGCCGGCGAACTCCGCGTCGAGCCGGGCGACGAAGTCCAGCGCCTCCGGGGTGAGGATCTCGTCGTACCGGTCACCGTCCGGACCGACGACCGCGATCTGTGAACGCATAGTGGTCGGCATCAGGACACCGCCCCGGTGAACTGTTCCTCCTCGGTCGACCCGCGCAGCGCGACCGTGTCGCTGGTCGGGTTGATCACGGTGCTGACCAGGTCGAAGTAGCCGGTGCCGACCTCGCGCTGGTGCCGGGTGGCGGTGTAGCCGTCGGCCTCGGACGCGAACTCGCGCTCCTGGAGGTCGACGTAGGCGGACATGCCGCCGGCGGCGTAGCCGTGCGCCAGCGAGAACATCGAGTGGTTGAGTGCGTGGAACCCGGCGAGGGTGATGAACTGGAACTTGTACCCCATGTGGCCCAGCTCGCGCTGGAACTTGGCGATCGTCGCGTCGTCGAGGTGCTTGCGCCAGTTGAACGACGGCGAGCAGTTGTAGGCGAGCAACTGGTCCGGGTACTCGGCCTTGATCGCCTCGGCGAACGTACGGGCCGCGTCCAGGTCCGGAGTGGACGTTTCCATCCAGAGCAGTTCCGCGTGCGGCGCGTACGCCAGGCCGCGGGCGATGCACGCGGCCATCCCCGGCCGGACCCGGTAGAACCCCTCCGCCGAGCGCTCACCGGTGAGGAACTCCCGGTCACGCTCGTCCACGTCGGTGGTGAGCAGGGTCGCCGCGTCCGCGTCCGTACGCGCCATGATCAGGGTCGGCACGTCGGCGACGTCCGCGGCCAGCCGGGCGGCGTTCAGCGTACGGATGTGCTGGCCGGTCGGGATCAGCACCTTGCCGCCCAGGTGGCCGCACTTCTTCTCCGAGGCGAGCTGGTCCTCCCAGTGCACCGCCGCCGCACCCGCCGTGATCATCGCGCTCATCAGCTCGTACGCGTTGAGCACCCCGCCGAAGCCGGCCTCGGCGTCGGCGACGATCGGGACCAGCCAGTCCGCCGGCCCGGTCCCGCCGCCCTCGGCGTGCTGGATCCGGTCGGCCCGCAGCAACGCGTTGTTGATCCGTCGCACCACCGCCGGCACCGAGTTCGCGGGGTAGAGGCTCTGGTCCGGGTAGGTCTGTCCGGCCAGGTTGGCGTCGGCGGCGACCTGCCAGCCGGAGAGGTAGATCGCCTTCAGCCCGGCGGCCACCTGCTGCACGGCCTGGTTGCCGGTCAACGCCCCCAGCGCGGGGACGAAGTCCTCGCTGTGCAGCGACTCCCACAGCCGACGCGCCCCGCGCCGGGCCAGCGTCTGCTCCTCCACCACGCTGCCCCGCAACCGCACCACGTCGTCGGCCGTGTACGTCCGGCGGATGTCCCGCCAACGCGGGTCCTGCGCCCATCGCCGGGTCAGCTCGGCGGCCGAGGCGGTCCCCGCCGCGCGCGGTTCGTTGCCCGCGTGACCGGCCGCTACGCCGTTGGCCGTACCCGACGTCTTCGTTCCCGTGAACTCGTCCATGCCAACGTCCTTCCATCCGATTTGCTCGACTCGGTACTGCCTGTGGATCGACCGTGACACAGGTGAACGCACTGGTCGATGGCCCCAATCAGCCAACAGTTGCCAATCTTCGGTGCGGTATTGCAAAGGTTGCGAAGGTACTGTTGGCAAACTGGCAGCCCAACCTGGGAGGGGAGGCCGTCGATGCAGAAGGACGTGGCCGGCGCGCGGCTGCGCAGACTGCGCGAGGAACGCCGGATGACCCAGGCCGCTTTTGCCCGCCTGCTCGGGATCTCGCCGAGTTACCTGAACCAGATCGAGCACGGATCCCGGCCGCTGACCGTGCCGGTGCTGTTGAGCATCAGCGAGTCACTCGGCGTCGACGCCGGTTTCTTCGCCACCCACGACACCGCCCGGCTCACCGCCGAGATCCGGGAGGTCTCCTCCGACGACACGCTGCGCCTCGACATCCCGACCGAGGAGGCGGCCGAACTCGCCCAGCGGATGCCGCACACCGCACACGCGCTGGTCACCGTGCACCGCCGGTACCGGCAACTCGCCGAACAGCTCGCGGCCCTGACCGGCGACCGGGAACACGAGATGGGGGAGCTGGGATCCGGACCGCACGAGGAGATCCGGGAGTACTTCTACCAGCGGCACAACTACATCGCCGAACTCGACGAGGCGGCCGAGCGGCTCGCCGGAGTGATCGGCATCCGTCCCGGCGACATGCGTCCGGTGCTGGCCCAGCGGTTGGGCATGCACGGCATCCGGGTCCGGGTCGGTGAGCCGGGCTCCGGCGAGAACGACGAACTGCACCGGTACGACCCGAGGACCCAGTTGCTGCACCTGTCGGGTTACCTGCGTCCGGGGGCGTTGGCCATTCGGATGGCGACCCAGCTCGCCTTCGCCGAGGTGGGGGAGATCCTCGACGACCTGGTCGACGCGGCCGCGTTGAGCAGCCCGGACTCGGAGACACTGGCCCGGATCGGGCTGGCCAAGTATTTCGCCGCCGCGCTGATCCTGCCGTACGGGGACTTCCACGCGAACGCGGAGGAGTTCCGTTACGACCTCGACCGGCTGGCCACCCACTACGGCATCGGGTACGAGACCGTCTGTCACCGGGTCAGCACGCTCCAGCGACCCAGGGCGCGCGGGGTGGCGTTCTCGTTCATCCGGGTCGACCGCGCCGGCAACATGTCGAAACGCCAGTCGGCGACCGGTTTCCACTTCTCCCGTACGGGCGGGACCTGCCCGTTGTGGAACGTCTACGAGGCGTTCGCCGCGCCGGGCCGGATCCTGACCCAGATCGCGGCGATGCCCGACGGGCGGCGCTACTTCTGGATCGCCCGTACCGTCACCCGGGCCCCCGGTCGGTACGGCCGTCCGGGCAAGTCCTTCGCCATCGGCCTCGGTTGCGACCTGCGCCAGGCCGGGCGTCTCGTCTACTCGACCGGGCTGGACCTGGACGACGCCGACGCCGCCGTGCCGATCGGGATCGGGTGCAAGGTCTGCGAACGCAGCGGTTGCCCGCAGCGTGCGTTCCCGCAGATCGGACGCGGGCTGTCCATCGACGAGAACCACAGCACCTTCGCCCCGTACCCGGTCGCCGAACCGGACCGGTGAATCGTCGCTGTTTACCTTTCCGAGATCAATGTCCACCTATGTTGTTCATGATCGCTCTGCCAGGCTGTGACCCCGATCACCAAGTTTCGGCAGAGGAGAAGTTCGATGCGTAAACGTCTGCTGTCCGCCGTGGGTGCCGTACTGCTGCTGGTGGGGATGGTGCTCGTGCCCGCCGCACCGGCGATGGCCGCGCCCACCTTCAAGGTTCCGTTCCCTTGTGGACAGTCATGGTCCGGGCAGACCCGGACCGACCACAGCCCGGCCCCCGCGATCGACTTCAACCGTACGAACGACGACGGCGACCCGGTGGTGGCGAGCGCGCCGGGGACCGTGGACGTCAGGACGGATCTCGGGAACACCAGTTACGGCCGCTACATCCGGATCAACCACGGCAGCGGCTACACCACCTACTACGCCCACCTGAGCAGCTTCGCCAGCGGTATCGGTGTCGGTTCGACCGTCGGGTACGGCACGGTGATCGGGTACGTCGGCACGACCGGCGGCTCGACCGGTCCGCACCTGCACTACGAACAGCGGCTCAACGGCTCGTACGCCCAGGTCCGCTTCAACGGCGCCCTCGCCCTCTACTACGGGACGAAGACGTACACCAGCGACAACAACTGCGGCAGTGGCGGCAGCGCCACCGGCACGGTCAACACGTCGGGGACCGACCTCAACGTGCGCTCCGGTCCGGGGACCGGTTACGGAATCGTGGGTGCGGTCGCCGACGGTGCCCGGGTGACCATCCAGTGCCAGACGACCGGCACCACGGTCACCGGCACGTACGGCACCAGCAACATCTGGGACCGGATCGGCACCGGCAGGTTCATCTCGGACACGTACGTCCTCACCGGTTACGACGGTTACATCCCCGGCGTACCCCGCTGCTGACAACGGCCCCGGTCGAACCGGCGGCGTCGCGACCCTCCTCCGGTCGCGGCGCCGCCTTCGGGTTTTTACAGCCAGTCTCGGCGTTTGAACACCAGGTAGAGGCAGGTGCAGACCAGGGCCATCAGCGCCAGGGCGAACGGGTAACCGAAGCTCCAGTGCAGTTCCGGGATGTGGTCGAAGTTCATCCCGTAGATGGTGCCGATCAGGGTCGGCGCGAACAGGATCGCCGCCCACGCGGAGATCTTCTTGACCTCCTCGTTCTGCGTGTAGCTGGCCTCGGTCAGGCGCTTGACCTCCTCGTTCTGCGCCTGTGAGACCAGGGTGGCGTTGAGCGTACGGATGTCGGTGAGGATCTGGCGGAAGCCGTCGACCCGTTCGGCGGCGGTGGTGGCGTGGTCGGCCACGTCACCCAGGTAACGCCGTAGCTCCTCGTCGGTGCCGTGCTTGGCAAACCCGGCGGACAGCGCCCGCAGGATGTCCAGTAACGGTCGGGAGGCCCGCTGGAACTCGATCACCTCGCGGGAGAGTTCGTAGATCCGGCGGGTCACCTTCGGGTCCCCGCCGAAGACCTCGGTCTCGATCTCGTCGATGTCGTGCTGGAGCCCGGCGACCACGGGTGCGTAGCCGTCCACCACCGCGTCCAGGATCGCGTACAGGACCGCCTCGGGACCACGACGCAGCAGTTCGGGATCGTTCTCCATCCGGCGCCGTACCGCTCCCATGTCCGGGGCCTCGCCGTGCCGGACGGTGAGGACGAAGTTCGGGCCGACGAACACGTGCAGTTCCCCGAAGTCGACCTCCTCGATCTCGTCGAGGTAGCGGGCGGCGCGCAGCACCACGAACAGGGTTTCGCCGTACCGTTCCAGCTTGGGGCGCTGGTGGGCGACCACGGCGTCCTCGACCGCCAACTCGTGCAGGCCGAACTCCTCGGCCACCGCCATGAGCTGGGCCTCGGCCGGTCGGTAGAGCCCGATCCAGGCCATCGTGCCGGGCTGCCGGCGCAGCAGCTCGCAGGTCCCGGTCACGCTCGGCGGCGCGTCGACGCGGTGACCGTCCCGGTAGATGCCGGAGGTGACGACACTCTCCTCCACCGATGCCGGCTGGGTCTCGGCCCGGGGGTCCATCGACAGTTCCGGCGGCGAGGGCTGCGGGTACCGCTCGTGCGACCGGCGCCAGGCGCGCTTGGCCGGACGCTGGGCGCGGGACCGCCAATCGGACATGCCACGCCTCCACCCCCGCTGGTCCGAACAAAGCTCGTCTTCCACACTCGCAGAGTTCGCCGACGGCCGGACGGCCCCTGGCTATCCGGAGGCCGGAACTTGGTTCAGTGGTTCCTGAATACAGCAGATCGTGTACTGTCCCGTCCCATGGAGGCACTGACGTACGGCCAGGTGCTGGCCCGGTTCGGCCACGCCCTGTCCGACCCCACGAGAGCCCGCCTGCTGCTTGCGCTGCGTGACGGACCGGGCTATCCGGCGGAGCTGGCGGACCTGCTCGGGGCGACCCGGCAGAACCTCTCCAACCACCTCGCCTGCCTGCGCGGATGCGGCCTGGTGGTGGCCGTACCGGAGGGTCGCCGGACCCGGTACGAGCTGGCCGACCCCCGCCTGGCCCATGCGCTGGGTGACCTGCTGGGCCTGGTGCTCGCGGTCGACCCCGCTGCCTGTGCGGAGTCCGAGAGTCAGGACTGCTGCTGATGGCCACCGCGATCTCCCTCGGACCGGGGCCGGAACGGTCGGCGGTGCTGACCCGGCGGGTCCGGCTCCTGGTCGCCGCGACGATCACGTACAACGTGATCGAGGCGGTGATCGGGATCGGCGCGGGTGTCGCGGCGTCCTCCACCGCGCTGATCGGTTTCGGTCTGGACTCGGTGATCGAGGTGTCCTCCGCGGCGGCCGTGGCGTGGCAGTTCGCGGGTGCCGATCCGCGCGCACGGGAGCGGACCGCGCTGCGGCTGATCGCGTGCTCCTTCTACGCCCTTGCCGCCTTCGTGACGGTGGAGGCGGTACGCGCCCTCGCCGGTGGCGGGGAGGCGGAACACTCGTCGGTCGGGCTCGTGCTGGCGGCGGTGTCATTGGCGGTGATGCCGTTACTGTCGTACGCCCAGCGCCGGGCCGGGCGGGAACTGGGCTCGCGGTCGGCCGTGGCGGACTCGAAGCAGACCCTGCTCTGCACCTACCTGTCCGCGGTGCTGCTGGTGGGCCTGGCGCTCAACAGCCTGTTCGGCTGGTCCTGGGCGGATCCGGTCGCGGCGCTGGTGATCGCGGCGGTGGCGGTCAGGGAGGGCCGAGCGGCCTGGCGCGGCGACACCTGCTGCACCCCGCTACCGCCGGCCGCGGGCGGTATCGGCCCCGACGGCGCGGCGGGGCTGCCCGGAGGTGGCGCGGCGGCGGGCTCGGGCTGCGCCGACGGGTGCTGCTCGTCCTGAAGCCCGTCGGCGCGACCCGTCCGTCGGTGCCGGGCGCGCTCCGGCTCCGGTCACCCAATGTAAGGACTCTTTACAGTACGTCGCATCGGTGCCTATCATTCGGCCAGCGTCATTCGCGTTGATCACTCAAGTCGCGCCGGTCGACCGTCACCGCACTGCGTCCCGACCCCTGAGTCAGCGGGCCGATGTGCGCGGACGGGCGCCGCGCACCCCCCGAGCAGGGAGCGTGACATGCAGACGTCCGGCCGGTTGATGACAGGCACAGGGGACAGGCGCTCCACCCGGGTACGCAGACGCCGGCTCGGCGGCGCCGTACTCACGCTCGCGCTGGTGGTCCAGACGATGGTGCTCGCCGGCCCGTCGGCGACACCGGCGCTGGCGGACACCGCCCCGACCGGCCCGGCCCAACTCGTACCGATCCCGGCCAATCTGGTCAACGTGCCAGGGGAGTCGTTCGTGGTCGGACCGGCGACCCGGATCGTGGTGCCCCCCGACGCCACCGAGGCACTCCCGGTGGCGGAGACCCTGGCGGCGATCATGCGCCCGTCGACCGGCTACCCGCTCCCGGTCGCGACGGCCACGCCCCAGCCGGGCGACATCGGACTGCACCTCACCGGCACCGCCGACCTCGGCGCCGAGGGTTACCGACTCGACGCCTCGACCGCCGGGGTACGGCTGGAAGCGGCCGAGCCGGCCGGGCTCTTCTACGCCGTACAGACCCTGCGTCAACTGCTTCCGCCGTGGATCGAGAGCCCGACCGTACGCCCCGGCCCGTGGATCGTCGACGGCGTACGGATCACCGACAGCCCCCGGTACGCCTACCGGGGCGTGATGCTCGACATCGCCCGGCACTTCCAGTCGCCCGAGGTCGCCAAGCGGCTGATCGACCAGGCGTCGGCGTACAAGCTGAACGTGTTGCACCTGCACGTCAGCGACGACCAGGGTTTCCGGATCGCGATCAACGGTCGGCCCGAACTCACCACCATCGGCGCCCAGTTCTCCATCAACAACGATCCGGGCGGCTACTGGACCCAGGCCGAGTACGTCGACGTCGTCAACTACGCCGCCGCGCACTTCATGACCGTCATCCCCGAGGTCGACTCACCCGGGCACACCAACGCGATCGTCATGTCGTACGCCGGACCGCAGGCCGACCCGGTCCTGCCCGACGTCAACTGCACCAACCGCACCCCGCCGCAGTGGAACCTCACCGGTGCCGTCGGCTACAGCGCGATGTGTCCGGAGAGCCCCAACACCTGGGCGATCATCACGGACATCGTCAGCCAGCTCAGCGCGATGACACCCGGCCCGTACTACCACCTCGGCGGTGACGAGGTGCCCGCGACGACCCTGTCCAGCGAGCGGTACGTCGACTTCGTCGACCGCGAGTCCCAGATCGTCAAGGCACAGGACAAGATCGTGATGGGCTGGGCGGAGATCTCCCAGGCGAACTTCGACCGGCCCGGATCGCCGCAGGCGGTGGCCCAGTTCTGGAACAACGGGAACCCGACCGGCTCCGGCGGCGACTCGGCCCGGCGGGCGGTGCAGAAGGGCATGAAGGTCGTCATGTCACCGGCCAACCACACCTACCTGGACATGCAGCAGTTCGTCGGCAGCCCGCTCGGGTTGAGCTGGGCGGGCCGGCTGGACGTGTCGCAGTTCTACAACTGGTCCGGCACCAGCAGCGACCCGGGGGCCTACATTCCGGCGCGTACCACCGGCGGGATCACCCTGCCCGCGGTGACCGACGCGGACATCATCGGCGTCGAGGCGCCGATCTGGTCCGAGACGCTGCGGACCCTGGCCGACATCGAGTTCCAGGTCTTCCCCCGGATGCCGGCGACGGCGGAGATCGGCTGGTCGCCGAACGTCCACCCCGAACGCAACCTCGCCTCCTTCGTCTCCCGGATCGCCGGCCACGGCGCACGCCGGCAGGTGCAGGGCCAGAACTTCTACGCCTCCCCGCAGGTGCCCTGGCGGGTCGACGTGGCAGCCCCGGACATCACCACCGACCGGCGGACGGTGTCCGGTGAGATCGCCTCGATCGCCACTCCGGGTGCGGCGGTCGACCAGGTGGCGGCGACGGTCGACTGGGGCGACGGGACCACGTCGGCGGCGACCCTGAGCGGCACCGCCGGCACGAACAAGACCATCAACGGCATCTACTCGGCCACGGCGCAGCACGCGTACGCCCGCGACGGCGTCTACCGGGCGACGATCACGGCCACCCGACCGGGCGGCACCACGACGGCCCACTTCACCGTGGTCGTGAACACCTGCACGGCGACGGTCTCGGGCAACCACAACGGTCCACTGCTCGTCGCCGCCGGGGTGACCTGCCTGGCCGGCGCCACGGTGTCCGGACCGGTGACGGTACGGGCGGGAGCATCACTGATCGCCACCGGTGCGTCGATCCGGGGACCGGTGTCGGCGACCGGTGCGGCGGTGGTCGAACTGCTCGGCGGGTCGGTCAGCGGGCCGGTGAGCATCAACGGGACCACCGGTGACGTGATCGTGGAACGGGTCGGTATCAGCGGTCCGCTCGTCCTGACCGGGACCGCCACCGTCCCGGCACCCCTGGTCGCCGGCAACACCGTCAACGGCCCGCTCGCCTGCACGGGCAACACACCCGCACCCGTGAACGACGGCCTACCCAACACCGTGCACGGCCCGTCCACCGGCCAGTGCCGAGCCCTCTGACCTGGGCGGGGTGACGGGTCAGGCCGGCGGGCGGCGCAGGACCGTGACCGCGAAGTCGGCGTCGGCCCGCCACGGGCGCAGGTCCCAGGTGGCGAAGCGCTGCTCGACCAGTAGCCCGGCGGCGTCGGCGTGGGCGTCGAAGTCGGCCAACGGGTAGCCCCGGTCGGTGCCGAACCCGACCACCACCGGCCCGTCCGGGCGTACGTGCGCGGCGAGCCGGGTCAGTACGGCAGCCTCCGTGCCGGATGCGACGTACGGCATCACGTTGCCGGCGACCACCACGGCATCGAACGGATCCGGCTGCCCGGCGGCGGGCAGGTCCAGTTCGGCGAGGTCGGCGACGAGCAGGGTCAGTTCGGGGTGGTCGACGCGGGCGGCGTCGATCAGCAGCGGATCGGCGTCCACGCCCACCACCCGGTGACCGCGTACGGCGAGTGCGGCGGCCACCCGACCGGTCCCGCACCCGGCGTCCAGGATCCGCGCGCCGGGCGCCACGATCGCGTCCACCAGCCGGGCCTCACCGGCCAGGTCCGCCCCCTCGGCAGCCAACTGCCGGAACCGGTCGACGTACCACTGCGAATGCCCGGGTGCGGTTTCGGTCACCCACCGTGTTGGTCGTTGCATGAGCCCACCGTAACCACCCCCACCCGTGCCTCCCGCCCCACCCCGCCCCGACCGCGACCCAGGGCGCACGGGCACGTATCAGCCCTGGACCGGCGCGTTGAGGTAGGCGAGTACGGCGCGGACCCGGCGGTGGGCGTCGTCCGCGGGTGGGAGGTCGAGCTTGCCGAGGATGTTGGTGATGTGCTTCTCGACCGAGACGGGAGCCAGCACCAGCCTCGCGCAGATCGCCGAGTTCGACAGTCCCTCCGCCATCAGGCCGAGCACCTCGCGCTCCCGTGGGGTGAGACCGTCGATGCCGTGGTTGCGGCTGTTGCGGGTGAACAACTGCCGGACCACCTCGGGGTCCATGGCGGTGCCACCGGCGGCGACCCGGTCGACCGCGTCGAGAAAGTCGTCCAGCGCGGTGACCCGGTCCTTGAGCAGGTAACCGACACCGCCGCGCCCGTCGGCGAGCAGCTCCGCGGCGTACGCGCGTTCGACGTACTGGGAGACGATGAGCACCCTGGTGTCGGGGTCGGTGGCCCGCAGGTGCAGGGCGGCCCGCAGGCCCTCGTCCCGGAATCCGGGTGGCAGCCGGACGTCGACGATCGACACGTCCGGCCGGTGCTCGGTCACCGCCGCCACCAACGAGTCGGCGTTGTCGACGGCCGCGACGACGGTGTGCCCGGTGTCGGTCAGCAACCGCACCAGACCCTCGCGCAGCAGGAGCAGGTCTTCGGCGATCACGATGCGCATGGGAACTCCGCCTCCAGGATGGTGGGTCCGCCGACCGGACTGGTCAGGGTGAGTACGCCGTCGAGCGCCTCGACCCGGCGACGCAGCCCGTCGAGTCCGGATCCGTCGGGGTCGGCTCCGCCCCGACCGTTGTCGGCGAGCCGGATCCGGAGCGTGTCGGCGACCCTGGACAGGTCGATGGTGCAGGTCGTGGCGTCGGCGTGCTTGCCGGCGTTGGTGAGTCCCTCCGCCACGACGAAGTACGCCGCCGACTCGACCGCGGCCGGGTAGCGGTCACCGGCGTCGCCGTTCAGCTCGACGGTGAGCGGGCTGTCGCCGGCCAGCGCGGCAAGGGCGGCGTGCAGGCCACGGTCGGTCAGGATCGGCGGGTGGATGCCGCGTACCAGGCGTCGCAGCTCGGCGAGCGCCTCGTCGAGCTGTCGCCGGGCGAGCGCGACGTCGGCCTGCGCGCCGGTGGTCGTCCCGCCGCCGGTGCCCAGTTTGCGGGCGGCCAGGGCCAGGGTCATGCCGGCGGCGACGATCCGGGCCTGCGCCCCGTCGTGCAGGTCGCGTTCGATCCGGCGCAGCTCCGCGGCCTGCGCGTCGACGACCCGCTGCCGGGTTTCGGTCAGGTGGGCCGCCTGCTCCACCAGGCGCCGGTGGGTGCCCGGCGCGAGCAGGGCCCGCGCCAACAGGGCCTGCAGACCCGCGACGGTACGCAGCAGCCACGCGACCACCGGCACCAGGAGCAGCCCGAGCACGGTGAGGACGATCCGGCCGGACGTTGTGGTCATCAGCGGCTTCATCGGGAACGGCGCGTGCGGATTCGGCACCGCCCACGCCCAGACCGGCGCCACGATGGCACCGAGGTCGACCGCGCTGACCACGATCGCGGCGCACCCACCCGCGAGACCCAGCGGGAACAGCAGGACCAGCCAGGCGAAGTCGCGCCAGGTGGCCGGCTGGGTTCCCACGGCGGTGACCCGCTGGCGGACCGTGCCGCCGGTGCCCGGCAGGTACGGTGCGGGAATCGTCGCCCCGAGCACCCAGCCGGCGCGGCGCCGCTCGATGCCGGCGAGCGTACGGCCGAGCCGGGCGGCGCAGAGGAAGGCGGGCCCGCCGAGCTGGGTGACGGCCAGCAGGGTGACGCCGAGGACCGAGGCGAGGGTGAAGGCGAACCCGGCAACGCCCGCGACCACGCCACTGACCAGGTACGCCAGGGCCCGCGCCGTCGCCTTTGTCATCGCAAGGATGCTAGTGCCGACGGCGCGGACCCCGACCGGCACCGTCAGCGCCCCTCGGCAACGGCCGGCAGGCTGCGCCGACGCAGGATGAACCGGGCGGGAAGCGCCCCGGCGAGCAGGCCGAGCAGCGCGACCCCGCCGAGCATCCCGCCGTACGTCACGGGGTCGACGATCAGCCGGAAGGTCCCGTCCTGCGCGGTGCTGAACGCGCCGACCACGATCGCCGTGACCGCGGCTCCGAGCAGCAGTCCCACCGCGACGGTGATCAGCGCCTCCCGGCCGGCGAGCCGGTGCAACTGGCGGGTCGTCGCGCCGACCAACCGCAGGTCGGCGTACTCGCGGCGGCGGGCGGCGGTGGCGATGGCGAACGTGTTGACCACGGCGATCGCGGTGAAGCCGAGCGAGATGACGACCATCAGTTCCCAGGCGCCCTGCTGGTTCTGCGCATCTCCGGCGGGGGCAGCCGAAGCGGTGGGGGTCACCCGCAGGGTCGGCCAGTCGGCGTTGATCCGTGCGGCCACGTCGCCGTGGTAGCGCAGCGCCACCATGCCGGCCAGTCCCCGGGGGTCGTGCGCGGCGACCAGTGCCGCCGGCAGCACCAGTTCCCCGAACCCGCGTGCCCGCTCGTACACCGAGGTCAGCCGTAGTTCGGTGCGGTGCCCGTCGGCGAGCCAGAGCGGCACCTGGTCACCGGTCCGCCAGCCGTACTGGCGGGCCAGGGCCACGCTCGCGGCGAACGTACCGTTCCCGGCCAGCACCTCCGGGGCGGAGGTCGTACCGGCGCCGGATGCGGTGACCCGCTGCACGTCGAGGTCGAGTGCCGGTTCGCTGCCGGCGACGAGCAGGCCCTGGGCCGGGTAGTCCTCGGGCTTGCCGCCCTGCGCCACGATCACCCGGGTCGGCAGGGTGGCCGCGGCACCGGTCACGCCGGGCAGGGCGACCAGCCGGTCGACGGTGCTCAGCGGCAACCCGCCGGTCGCGGTCACCTGCGCGGTCGCGCCGGCCGTCCGGGCCGCCTGCTCCTGCCCGGTCAACCGCTCGATCAGCGAGCCGTTGAGCAGCATGGTCGCGTTGATCGCGAAGATCAGCACCAGCGGTACCGCGACGGCCGCCACCCGCCGGCTCTCGGCCCGGGTGACGAGTCCGGCCAACCATCCGGTCGCGCCGCCCAGACCGGCCAGTCGGGATACCGGTGCGGTCAGGAGCCGTACCAGGACCGGGCCGAGGGCGGCGACCGCGCAGAGCAGCAGGGCGCAGGACACGAAGCTCATGCCCATGCCGAGCACCCCGTCGAGCGGCACGAACGTCAGCACGCTGACCGCACCACCGGCGGTCACCAGGGCGAGCAGCGCCCGGACCACCGCGCCGCCGGCCGGTGCCGTCGCGGTCTCGGCGAGCGCCTGGGTCGGCGCGACCCGTACGGCACGACGGCCGGCGATCCGGGCGGCGACGAACGTGACCAGTACGCCGGCCAGCCCCGCCAGCAGCAGCACCGGTACGTTGACCTGGACCGTGAACTGTGCCGGCACCGCCCCGAGGGTTCGGAACCGTCCGGCCACCACGTGCGCGAAGAGCACGCCCAGCGGGGCGGCCGGCACCGCCGCGACGGCGGCCAGGACGACGCTCTCCAGCCCGAGCAGCCGGCGCAACTGGTCCGGAGTGGCGCCGACCGTACGCAGCAGGGCCAGTTCGCGCAGTCGTTGCCGTACGCCGAGGGTCACCGTGCCGGTGAGCACGAACACCGCGGCGAACGCGGTGATGCCGATGACAAAGCCGAAGATGGAGATCGGTCCGATGTAGTCGGGCAGTGCACCGGGCAGGTCGGCCCGTACCCGCTCGGCACCGGTCAGTACGGCCGCTCCGCCAGCGACCTCCCGTACGGCTGACAACAGGGCGGCCCGGTCGGCGCCGGGCGTGGCGACCACGCCGACGGCGGTTGGACCGTCGAGTCCGGACACGGCCGGCACCTCGCTGTCGGCGAGGAACAGCGCGCCCTGCGCGGCCAGGCCGGAGCGGCCGGCGGGTGCGGCGATGCCGCTGATCCGTACGGTGCGTACCCCGGTGCGGGTGGTGAGTACCAGTTCGCCGCCGACGACGAGCCCGCCGCGTGCGGCGAGGTCCGCGTCGACCACCGCCCGGCCGGCGTCGGGCGGACTGCCCCCGGTCAGCGTGTACGGCGTCAACGCCGCCGATGCCCAGCCGTGGCCGATGACGGGCGCGTCGTCCGTTCCGCGCACGACCCGTCCGGCCGGCGTGGCGACCTGGACCGGGAACGCGGTGTCGGCGACGGCCGTGGCGGCACCGGGCAGCGCCCCGATCCGGCCGGCGAGGTCGGCCGGCAGCGTACCGGCACCGGTGAGTCGTTCGGTCTTGACCTTTCGCTTGACCTTGACCTTGTCCTTCTTCTCCTTCGTGGTCACCGTTTCCAGGCTGACCTCCCGTGCACCGGAGACGACCAGGTCCGTCGCGGCGAACCGGTCGGCCGGCGGCTTCGCGGTGAGCACCGAGAACAGCAGCAGGCCACCACCGGCGAGCAGGGCGACCGCGAGGAAGGCGGCAAGGAACGTGCCGGCGTAAACGCCGCGGTGGCGGCGCAGCGTGCCGAGGGCCAGATGCATCATCGGGCGCTCACCGACATCATCTCCGCCGCGACCTTCTCCGCCGTCGGGTCCGCCAACTCGGTGACGATGCGGCCGTCGGCGAGGAACACCACCCGGTCGGCCCAGGCAGCGGCGGCCGGGTCGTGGGTGACCATGACGACGGTGGTGCCGAAGGAGTCGACCGCCTCCCGCAGCAGTCCCAGGACCTCCCGGCCGGTGGACAGGTCCAGCGCCCCGGTCGGCTCGTCCGCGAAGATCACTTCAGGTCGGGCGGCGAGCGCCCGGGCGAGCGCGACCCGCTGTCGCTGCCCGCCGGAGAGCTGTGCCGGCCGGTCGTTCTCCCGTCCGGCGAGGCCGACCCGCCGCATCACCTCGCGCGCCCGGTTGAGGTCGGGGCGTACCCCGGCGAGCCGTTGCGGCAGCAGTACGTTGTGCCACACCGAGAGCGAGTCCAGCAGGTTGTACGACTGGAACACGAAGCCGACCCGCTGGCGGCGCGCCTCGGTCAGCCGTGGCTCGCGCAACTCGCTGATCTCCTGGCCGGCGAGCAGCACCCGTCCGCTGTCCGGTGTGTCGAGCCCGGCCGCGCAGTGCAGCAACGTGGACTTGCCCGAGCCGGACGGCCCCATCACCGCGTTGAACGTACCGGCGGCGAACGCCACCGAAACCCCGGCGAGCGCCCGTATCCCGGCTCCTCCGGGGTACGTCTTCGTTACCTCGACCACTTCGACCACCGCTGTGTTTCCCATGGTGATCAGCCTGGTGCAGGGGCTGTCCGGGCAACACATGGCGAACCATGAACCCGATGGTGGGGCTGTCCCTACCTCCGAGGTTCCGCCGCCTCTGTGCGGGACAGCGCGCCGGGCCACCAGAACCGGCGCCCCAGGGTGATCGCGATCGACGGTACGAGCAGCGTTCGCACCAGCAGGGTGTCCAGCAGCACGCCCAGCCCGACGATGACACCGATCTCGGTGAGGGTGACCAGCGGCAGCACCCCGAGTACGGCGAACACGGCGGCGAGCAGGATGCCGGCGCTGGTGATCACCCCTCCGGTGACCGCGAGGGCGGTCAGCATGCCCTGCCGGGTGCCCCCGGTCGGCGTCTCCTCCCGCGCCCGGGTCGCCAGGAAGATGTTGTAGTCCACCCCGAGCGCGACCAGGAAGAGGAAGGCCAGCAGCGGTACGGAGGTGTCCAGCGCGGCGTAGTCGAGGACCCGGGTGAACAGGAAGTTGCTGGCCCCCAGGGCGGCGAAGAAGGTGGCCACCACGGTCGCGACCAGCACCAGCGGGGCGATCAGGGAACGCAGCAGCAGGATCAGCACGATCAGGACCACGGCCAGGATCAGCGGTACCACCACCCTGAGGTCGCGTACGGCGGCCCGGCGGGTGTCCAGGTTCGCCGCGACCGTACCGCCGACCAGCGCCTCCGCTCCGGACACGGCGTGGACCCGGTCGCGGAGTTCCTCGATGGTCCGGTAACTGGCGGCACTGTCCGGCTCCGTGTCGAGTACGACGTCGATGGCGACCAGGTCGCCGGCGCGTTCGGTGACCCGGGCGCCGGAGACCCCCGGTGTCGCCTCGGTGGTCTCCAGCACCGCCCGTTCGCCGGCCGACCGGGTGACGATCACGGTCGGGTCGGCGGAACCGGCCGGGAAGTGACGGCTCAGCGTCGCCAGGCCGTCGATCGACTCGGCCTGTACCCGGAACTGCTCGGTCTTGCTCAGCCCGAGCCGGGCGTCCGCGAGCCCGGCGGCCAGCACCGCGAGTACCACCAGGGTGCCGGCGAGCACCGTCCGTGGGCGTCGGGCGACCAGGCCGCCGATCCGGGCCCAGACGCCGGTACGGGTCGGGTCGGCCTGGCCCTCGCGGGGGACGAACGGCCAGAACAGGCCACGCCCGCAGACCGATAGGGCGGCGGGGAGCACGATCAGCCCGAACAGTGCGGCGACCGCGATGCCCAGCGCGCCGGTGACACCGATGGTCCGGTCGTTGCCGAGGATCGCGGTGAGCAAGGTGAGCAGGCTCAGGCAGACCGTGGTGGCGCTGGCCGCGATGGCCGGTCCGGCCGAGGAGAGCGCGCGGCGCATGGCCAGGTGCCGGTCGGCGCTGCCGCGCAGTTCCTCGCGGTAGCGGGCGATCAGCAGGAGCGCGTAGTTGGTGCCGGCGCCGAAGACGAGCACGTCGACGATGCCGGTGGTGGAGCCGTCGATGTCCAGCGCGGCGGCCCGGCTGACCATCGCGATGACCGCGTTGGCGACCACGTCGGCGGCACCGACCACGGCCAGTGGCACGAGCCAGAGCCAGGGGCTGCGGTAGGTGACGATCAGCAGGGCCGCGACCACCGCGACGGTGACCAGCAGCAGGGTGACGTTCGCGCCGTCGAAGGCGGAGGAGACGTCGGTGGTGAATCCGGCGCCCCCGGTGACCTGGGCGATCGTCCCCTCGGGCAGGCCGTCGCGGGCGGTGGCGCGCAGCCGGTCGACGATGCCGGCGAGTTCGTCGTTGGGCAGGTCGGCCGGGAGCGGTACGGCCAGCAGGGCGGCCTGCCGGTCGGGGGAGAGGACCGGCGGGGAGACCTGCCCACCTACCGCCTCGGTGGCGTACGCGCGGGCGTCGTAGGCGATGGCGCGTTCGTCCTCGGGGCGCAGGGGCTGACCGTCGCGGGAGTAGACGACCAGGGCCGGGTTGAGTTGTCCGCTCGGCAGTTGGCGCTGGAGGGCGGCGACCCGTACCGACTCGGCGGAGTCGGGCAGGGCCGAGGTGGGGTTGTTGTCGGTGTGGGGTTCGCCGCCGAGGGCGATGACACCGGCGGAAAGCACCGCCGCGATCAGCAGCACCAGCCAGGCGCTCCACCGTCCGCTGACGACGTGCGCGATCCTGGACCCGAACGCACCCATGCGTAACTCCCGACCGTCGAGTATCTCGATGGCCGAGATTATCGACGGGTGAGATAAGGTGCAAGCTGGGTGGAGGGAATCGGCACAGTGGTGGACGGCATGTATCGACCGAGGGAGACCCGACGGGCGGTCCTCTCCGGCGAGATCGTCTCCGACCTGCGCAACTACACGGTCGACGCCCAGCACATCGGCCACGCGTTCGCCGCGCTGCACGGCCTGGGCGTGACCGACCTGCAGGCACTGATCGCGGTCATGCACGCCGAGCGCCGGGGTGAGCCGATCACGCCGGGCCGGCTGGGGGAGCAGCTCAACCTCTCCTCCGGCTCGGTCACCGCACTCGTGGACCGGTTGGAGCGAACCGGCCACATCCGCCGGGACCGGGACACCGCCGACCGGCGCAAGGTCTTCCTCCGGTACGCCGACGAGGGCGCCCGGGTCGCGGTGGAGTTCTTCCGTCCGCTCGGTGCGCGTACGGACGTGGTGATGGAGCGGTTCACCGACGAGGAACTCGAGGTCGTCCACCGGTTCATGCGGATGATGGTGGACTCGATGCGCGACCACCGCGACGCCGTACGCGCCGCCCGGAACCCGGCGGAGTAGCCGGGCGGACGGTCAGGGCGACCCGGGGGTGTGGGACCGGAGCAGGTCGAGGGCCTCGTCGGTGCGGCCCTGCTTGGCGAGCAGGGCGAGCAGCAGACCGACCGAGCGCCAGTCGTCCTCCGGCCCGCCGCGCAACAGGCTGATCGCCTCCTCGACGCGTCCGTCCGCGACCAGGAGATCGGCCAGTTCGGGGCGGGCGTTCGGCTCGCCCTGCCCGACCGCGAGTCGCCAGAAGTGCTCGGCCTCGTCGGTGTGGCCCTGGTCGAGGAGGAGAGCCGCGAGCCGGGTCGCGGCGTGCCCGTTGCCGCTCTCCGCCCGGATCCGCAACTCCTCGACGCGTCCCCGATCGGCCAGCAGGTCCGCCAGCACCCTGCCCGCACGGGACTCACCGGAGTCGGCCAGGTCGCGCAGGTACCCGGTCGGATCCGGTACGGGTGTCAGGCCGGACGCCTCCGCCCCGAAGAACCGACTGCCCCCGAATTCCTGGTGCAGGTGATCGTCGAGATCGTCCGCCAACCTGATCATCGCCTGGATCGCGAGCAGCAGGTGGGTGGGTTGGAAGTCCTCCCCGAAGACCGGGACCGAGGCCCAGATCGTGTCCCCGGTGCAGTAGATCCGGCCGATCACCATGCCGTTGGTCAGGTCGGAGAGTCGACGGTAGAGGGACTCCGTCGGCTGGACCCCGGTGAGCAGTGGCGAGAAGACGTCCACCAGCGGTGGATCCTCCTGTGCCCGTACGAAAATGATCGCTGACCCGGCGCGGATGCCGATGTCTCCGTCGGAGTCGACGCGCAACTGGTCGGCGGTGGTGCCGAGCAGTTGCGCCACCACCCACCTGACCTGGTCGGTGATCTTGTCCCCGGGCCAGGCGGACAGGTCGACCAGCCCGCGTGCCTGGGTGATGGGTCTGGCCGCGAGCGCCGCGGCCAGTCTGGTCCGGGTCGGTAGCGGCACGGAGGCGGTGGTGGTGGACGGCTGGGCCGCCAGCGCCCAGGCCAGCCGGCGGAAGAAACCGTCAGGCGGCGTCATCGTCGCTTCCTCCCGGTTGACTGTCCCTTGTCGTCGGTCGGTCGAGCACCCGGATCTGGTCGAACATCTTGGCGATGACCAGGGGTGCGGCCACGCCGAAGGTGAACGTCGCGAAGGCCGTCGTGGCCAGCCCACCGGCGGAGGCGGCTGCCGCCAGCCCGGTGCCGGCGACTGCTCGCAGCGCGACCGCGAACATCACGATCGGACGGTCCCGTTTGTCCCGCCACGGCCACTGCCAGCGCCCCTTCGATTCGGTGGTCGGGCGCATCATGGCGTAGAGGTTCAGCGCTTCGGAGACGGCGCTGCCGACAAGTCCCCAAGTTGCGGCGATCCATAGAGACACGCCCCTACTGTACTGATCGTGGTCGCTTGCCTACCTACCCGGCGTCGTGATCGCGTTGACGATCGTCCGAGCCGCCGACCATGTCTGAACGGTAGCGGCCCCGGACAAGCCACCGGCCCCTCCGGACGGGGGTGCGGGGGCGACACGCACCACGCCGACCGGGCGGGTTGACGAACCCCGGACAGGAGAAAGGCCGGGCATCCACGGGGGGAGATGACCGGCCGTTCTGCCAATAATGTAAGCACGATCACGCCGTTCGCGCTACCCGTGCGGGCGGGACTGTCACATCGCTCCCCGTACCTGCCTTCCGTCGACCGGGAACGACGCGTCGTAGAGGCCCCGGAAGGTCCGGGAACCGAGCCACTGGAGTGCACCGGTGGCCACCCCGAGCGTGATGGTCACGTTGACGACGAAGTGCAGCCCGGCGAAGAAGACCAGGAATGCGACGCCGTGCCGGCGGCGGACGAAGCCGTACATGCCGGCGTCGAGAGCCAGCGAGGTGACCAGCAGACCGACCGGGAGCACCGCCGCCCACGGGCCGAACAGCAACGGCGCCACCAGCGCCGGGAGCACGGCGAACGCGGCCAGGCTGCCACCGGCCCGGGACGCGGTCTCGAAGCCCTTGCTGAACCGGCGGGCGCGGGCGTACAGCGGGATCCGTAGCCGTCCACGGTGGAACAGTTTGCGCAGCAGTCCGCGCAGTTCGTGGTCGTGGTCGTGCCGGCCGTGTACGTCAGAGGTGAGCACCATCCGGTAGCGCCGGGTCAGCCGGTAGCCGTAGTCGACCTCCTCGGTCTGCCGCAGCGCCGGGTTGAACGGGCCGATCTCGTCGAAGACGTCCCGCCGGATCACGCAGACCGCGGGAAAGAGGAACGAGATGTCGCCCTCGGAGCTGATCGACCAGTAGTGGTACTGCAGACCCCGGTAACGGGCCACCGCGGTGTCGTGCAGCAACGGCTCTGGGTCCTCGATCCCGCACACCGCCCCGATGGTCGAGTCGCGGGCGAGCAGGCGTACCGCGTTGGCCACCGCGTCGGGCGCCATCACCAGGTCGGAGTCGACGTAACAGAGCAGCTCGCCGCTGGTGTTCGCGGCGCCGATGTTGCGGGCCTGCCCGCAGCCGCCGTTCACCCCGGTGCTGATCACCCGTACGCCGAGCGTCTCGGCGACCGCGATCGACTGGTCCGTACTGCAGTCGTCGACGACCAGGATCTCGACGTTCGGATACGTCTGGTCGAGGATGGACCGCAGACACAGGTCCAGCGACTCGGCGTAGTTGTAGTTCGGCACGATCACCGAGACGAGGGGTTGCGGGTTCATCGGGTCGCCGCCTCCGGTCGGTTGTAGAGCCGGCGGAACCGGGCCGAGGAGAGCCACGCGATCACTCCGGACAGTGCGGCAGCCGCGATGACCAGGTTGAGGAAGAAGTGCATCGCGACGAAGTAGATCAGGAACACCGGATGGCGTTCCCGGAGGACGAACCGGTACATCGGCAGGTCCCCGGCGACGAAGGCGGCGAAGGTGACCAGCGGTACGAGCAGGAAAGCCGGTCCGAGCAGCACCGGCAGCGCCACCGTCAGTACGGTGAACAGCGCGGCGATGCTCACCCACGCGCGCGGCCCGCTGCTCAGCCCGCCGGGGAACTCGGGTTTGTGGGCGTACATGGGGATGTGCAGGGCGGTCCGGGTGAACACCTTGCGGACCAGGACCCGCAGCTCGTGGTCGTGGTCGTGCACGCCGCGTACCCGTGGGGTCAGCCAGATCTGGTAACGCTGGGCCAGCCGCAGTCCGTAGTCGGCGTTCTCGGTCTCGCGCAGCCGGGGGTTGAACGGCCCGATCTCGGCGAACACCGCCGCCGGGATGGCGAGCAGGGCGGTGTAGAGCGTCATGATCCGGCCCTCGTCGGCGATCAGCCAGTAGGACTGTTGCAGGCAGCGGTACTCCTCGACCAGGCTGTCCCGGATCAGCGGCACCGGATCGTAGTTGCCGCAGACGGCCCCGATCTCAGGGTCCGACGCGAGGACCTCGACCGCGTTGGCGACCGCGTCCGGCTTGGCCGCCACGTCGGAGTCGATGAAGAACAGGATCTCGCCGGACGCGTTCGCCGCGCCCAGGTTGCGGGCCGCCGCCGGTCCCGAGTTCTCCGGCGTACGGAGCACGCGGGCGCCGTACGACCGCGCGACCGTCGCCGAGTCGTCGGTGCTGCAGTCGTCCACCACGATGATCTCGAGGTTCGGGTAGGTCTGCGCCTTGAGCGAGGTGAGGCACATACCGAGCGCGCGGGCGTAGTTGTAGTTCGGCACGATGACCGAGACGAGCGGCTTGTTCATCTGTCCATCCATGTCAGCAGTTCCGGATAGCGGGCAGCGACCTCCGCCACGGCCAGCGCGGTGCCGATCAGGACGGCGCTGGTCACGATCATGGGATCCCGTAAGAGGGCCCGGATGGGATCGCCGCCGAGCCTGAGCACCAGGACCGATTGAAGGTAGCGGAAGGCGGCGAGCAGCCCCAGCGGCACCACGACCATCAGGACGGCCGGGCGGAGCGGGTCGATCGGCGCCTCCGTGTGGAGGTAGAGCAGGAAGGTGGCGGCGGCCAGCGAGGCGTTGAGCCCGAGCAGGTGGTCGGCGAGCAGGACGTTGTAGCCGGCCAGGGCGGGGCGGTGGGACACCCCGGCGACCGCGATCTCGGCCCGGCGTTTGCCGAGGATCAGCACCAGGCAGCCGGTGAAGACGGCGGTCAGCAGCAGGCCGGACGCCTCCCCGCCGGTGGCCGCGTACCCCTGGAGCACCCGCAGGACGAACCCGGCGGCGATCACGCAGATGTCGAGCAGCGGCAGGTGCTTGAGCCGCCGGCTGTACGCGGCGCTGAGCGCGAGGTAGACCACCAGCGGCCACCAGGACATGTTCGGCCCGGCGAGGACCGTGGTGACCAGCAGCCCGGCCAGCCCGGCGGCGAGCAGCCAGGCGAGCGGTACCGGCACCAGGCCGGCGGCGATCGGCCGGTGTTTCTTGACCGGATGCGCCCGGTCCAGCCGGCGGTCGGCGATGTCGTTGACGACGTAGATCAGTGACGAGGCGAGGGTGAACGCCACCACCGCCCAGCCGGTACGCAGCAGCGTCGGCCCGTTCCAGACCGGCGCGTCGACCAGCGCCAGCGGTACGGCCAGGATGTTCTTGATCCAGTGGCCGGGCCGGGTCAGCGTGATGAGGTGCCGGGCCAGTGCGAGCAGGTTGGTGGTGGCGCGGGGTGCGGCGGCGGGGACGGTCCGCTCGACCGTGGTCTCGACGGCGGTCACGATGGGGCCCTCCGGTCAGAAGAAGATCTTCGCGAAGGCCAGGGCGCCCTGCCGCCAGGGATCGCGGCTGGTCCGTCCGCGCTGCGCGGGCTCGGTCCGGTGACGCTGCTCGCGCCACCACTCGTAGGTGCGCAGGATCGCGTCCTGGTTGGACAGCTTCGGGGCGAAGCCGAGCCGCTGCTGGGCCTTGTCGATGCTGACGTACGAGTCGCCCATCAGCTTGTGCAGCAACCGTCCGTAGACCGGGGAGAGTTTGGTGCGCTCCAGCAGGTCGAGCGCGGCGAGCGCGGGGCGGGCCGGCAGGGAGACGACCCGTTTGCCGTGCCCGGCCGCGTCCAGTACGGCCTGGAAGTCCGCGCGCAGGGTCTCGAACCGTTCCGCACCGAGGTTGTACGTGTCGTTGGCCGCGTCGTCCGGCGCGTTCAGCACGGTGACGACCGCGTCCACCAGGTCGTCGACGGCGAACATCTGGATCCGTACGTCACCCCGGCCGAGTACGGGGAAGTTGCGCCCCTCCTCGGCCCACTCGAAGAGCATGGCGAACAGTCCCATCCGGCCGGGACCGAGGAAGGTCTTCGGCCGCAGGATCGACAGCTTGGTGCCGCCGGCCCGGTAACGTTCGGCGACCTCCTCGGCGGCGGCCTTCGCCGCGCTGTAGGTGTCGACCGGTGTACGGGGGTGCTCCTCCGGCGTGGGTACGAGCTTCGGCAGCCCGTAGACGGCGGTGGACGAGACGTGCACGACGTGGCCCACCCGCGCCCGGTGTGCGGCGGCGAGCACGCTCTCGGTGCCGTCCACGATGATCGAGCGGATCTCGTTCGCCGGGTAGCTGGGCAGTGCCGCCGCGCAGTGGATCAGGGTGGCGGCGCCGGCGGTGGCCCGGTCCATCACCCTCGGGTCCCGAATGTCCCCGACCACGGTGACGCCGGGCGCGGACCGCAGGTCGACCCCCTGGACGTCGTGCCCGTCCGCGGCGAGCCGTTCGGCCAGCCGGGAGCCGAGCATGCCGGCCGCCCCGGTAATGGTGATCACCACAGCGACGACCCCACCTTCTGCGCCACGAACCGGGTGACCAGCCGGGTCAGCCCCTGGCTCAGCACCTCACCGAGCGCGTCGGTGGCGCGCTGCACGTCGGCCGGTTCGGTGACCAGGGAGGGCCCGAGGATCAGCGGGTTGAGCCCGTTGAGGGTGTAGTAGGTGAAGATCTGGTGGTCCTGGTAGAGGGCGTTGATCACCGCGCAGGTGACCAGTTTCGCCTTGAACCTCGGGTCGCGGGCCATGCCGGCCGGGGCGACCTTGGAGACCAGGTCGAGGATCTTCGGCCCGCCGTCGATGTGCACACCCCACAGCGCGCCGGCGCCGGCCACCCGACCGACGGCGTCCGGGAACTCCTTGGCCAGCCGGTGGAGGGCGGGCTCCAGCACGCGTTCCAACTCCCGGGCCCGGCCCGGATAGTCGTCCTCCACCACGATGTTGATGGCCTCGAGCGCCGTCACGCACTCCTCGCCCATGCCGTAGTAGGTGGTACTGGTGCTCTGCAACAGCGCGTCCGTCAGGTTGTCGTACGCCTTGCGGAAAATCGGCTCCCGAGCGACAAAGGCCGAAATGGAGGACTTCCCACCGCCAAAGGACTTGCTCGTGGTGAGGACATCCGGCACCAGACCGGGATAGCGCATAAAATAGAACAAGCTGCCGGTCTTGCCCCACCCGGTGTAAATCTCATCGAAGATGAGCACTATGTCGTGCTGAGTGCACAGCTCGCGGAGTCCACGAAGGAAATCTTCGTCGCACCACTGTATGGTGGACGCGCTGAACGGCTCGACGATCACCGCGTATACGTCATCCGGATGTGCGGCCAGCGCGGCGCGGACCGACTCCAGGTCGCCGTAGGTAAAAGGAACAATGCCGGGAATCGTGGGGAAGGCGAACGACGGTTGGCCGGTGAGCCCGCCGGAACCGAGCAGCTTCCCGTGGAATCCGCAGTCGGCCCGCAGGACCGTCCCGCGCCGCCCCCGGTGGTACTTGTAGGCCAGCTTCACCGCGCCCTCGACCGCCTCCGCCCCCGAGTTCGGCAGGAAGGACATCGAGAGGTCGCCGGGGAGGAGCTGGGCCAGGTTGTGGCCGAGTGCGGCCAGGTAGGGCGAGAAGTACGTCTTGTGCACCTCCATCCGCCGCTGGTCGGCGAACCGCTGCCGGGCCGCCACGATGCGGGGATGGTTGTGCCCGTGGTTGAGTACGCCCACGCCGCCGGTGAGGTCGAGGATGCGCCGCCCGTCGCGCAGCACCAGGTACGCGCCCTCGGCGTGGTCGACCAATTCGCGGCCGAACCCGAACGAGGTCATGAGGCTGACCTGGCTGGCGTTGACGTATCGGCGATAGAGGTCATGAACCTCACGAACAGTGAGCCGGTCGCAATCGTCGAGGCTGACCAAATTGGACATACTGCGACGCTATAGTTCGGTCCGGAATCTTTTCTGGACCGGCCCTGGACGGAACCTTGACTACTCAAGGCAACGCTTGCCAGTCCCAATGCGGGTGGATAGCGTAGTCGCGGCACGATCGTTTTCGATGTGTCAATGTCCCGACCATTCGCCCCTGCGCTCCGGTGAGGTGTTGATCATGCGCCCGACGGTGTCGGTCATCATCCCCGTGTACAACAGCTCGAAAACCCTGCGGGCCTGCCTGGAAGCCGTCTACGCGCAGCGCCATCCGATCACCGAGGTAATCGTGGTCGACGACGCGAGCACCGACGAGACCCGGGACATCGCCCGCGAGTTCCCTTGCCGACTGCTCGTCGCCGACCACAATATGGGACCGGCGGCCGCCCGCAACCGGGGAATTCGGGCCAGTACCGGTGAGATGCTGTTCTTCCTCGACTCCGACTGTGCGCCCGAACCCGAGGCGCTGGACAACGCCCTGGCGATTCTGCGCGACCAGCCCGACGTGGCCTGCGTACACGGCATCTACGCACTCCGGCCGATGTTCGACGACGGGCCGGTCGAGGCGTACCGCCTGCTGCACGGCCACTACTGGCGGTTACGTAACGTGGGGCGGGTCCGTACCACCCTGTTCGCGGTCTGCGTGACCCGCCGGGTGGCCTTCACCGAGGTCGGCCTCTTCGACGAGAGGCTGCGCGCCTCCGAGGACGTCGAGTGGGGCGACCGGCTGGCCGACCGGTACGCGACCGTACTCACCGACACGGTGGTCTGCCGGCACGACGACGACAGTCACCTCGGCAAGCTGCTGCGCAAGCAGTTCGGCCGCTCGCAGATGCTGGTCCCGGTCGCCCTGGCCGAACGGGGACCGGCCGGTATCCGCGCCAACGGGCCGGCCGGCCTGCTCACCGCGGTGCTGGTGCCGCTGTCCGTACCGCTGGTCCTGCTCGGCCCGGTGTTCCTGGTGCTGCCGTTGGTCCTCTTCGGGCTGTTCGCCGCCGCCGATCCGGGGCTGCTGCGTTTCGTGCTGCGCCAGCGCGGCCCCGCGTTCGCGGTCTTCTTCTACGGCGTGCACCTGCTGGTCCAGCTCACCATCGCCGCCGGTGCGGCCGTCGGCGGGGTCCGGCACCTGGCCGACCGGGACTTCGGGCCGACCCGGACGGCACCCGTGGAGTCCCGGCGATGAGCGGCACGGCGGACGGGACGCGCGGCCTGTCGTACCTGTCCGCGCAGGCGTTGCACTACCTCTTCTTCGCGATCAGGGGTCAGCAGTTCCTGCGCCGGCGCGCGAGCCTCGGCGGCGGCCACCTGCCGGCGTTCGGTGTGCCGGGTCCCGGTATCGCGTTGACCATCGACGACGGCCCGCACCCCGAGTGGACGCCCCGCATGCTCGACCTGCTGGCCCGCCACCAGGTCCGGGCCACGTTCTTCCTGATCGGCGACCGGGTACGCGAACAGCCGGAGCTGGCCCGCCGGGTGCTCGCCGCCGGGCACACCATCGGCAACCACTCGATGTCGCACCCGCAGCCCTTCGCCGCGCTCTCCCCGCAGCGGATGCGGGCCGAGATTTCCCGTACCCAGGACGAGATCGTGGACGCGACCGGTGTGCGCCCCCGACTGTTCCGCGCCCCCGGTGGCAACTGGTCCCGGGACGTCCTGCGCGCCTCGGCGGATCTTGGCTTGAGCGCGGTCGACTGGACGGTCAACCCGAGCGACTGGCGCAGTCCGGGCGTACGCCGGATAACCCGGAAGCTGTCGCGCGGTCGTGCCGGGCAGGTGTTGCTCTGCCACGACGGCGGCGGCGACCGCTCGCAGACCGTGGAAGCCCTGGAGACCGTGCTGCCCCGACTGTTGGACCGGGGTCTGCGGTTCGTCACCCCCGAGGGCGGCCGGTGATCGTGAACGTGTCGGGTCGGTCGCCACCGGAGCCACGGCCAGCACCGATGGGAAGCCGGGTGCCACGCCTGTCGACAGCTTGGGTGGGAGAGACCTATGCCGGACGATGACCTTTCTATCTCGCTGCTCGGACCGATCCGGACCGAACGCTGCGGGTACGCGCTCTACCTGGGTACGCCACGGCAGCGCGAGGTGTTGGCGGTGCTCGCGCTGCGCAGCGGGATGGTGATGTCGGTGGCGCAGATCGTCGACGCGATCTGGGTCGGGCGGCGGCCGAACTCGGTGGAGAACATGGTGCACACCTACATCGGGCGGCTGCGGCGGGTGCTGGAACCACCGGGGCGGCGACCCGCCCTGGCCCAGGTGCTGCGCTCCACCCGCCCCGGATACACGCTCGACATCCCGGACGGGGCGGTCGACATCACCCGGTTCGAATGGGACATCAAGCTGGCCCGCGCGGCGCGGGCCCAGTCCGACCTGCCGCAGGCACTGCGGATGTTCCAGCAGGCGTTGGGCCGGTGGTCCGGCCCGGCGCTCCAGGAGGCGACCGGCCCGCTCGCCGAGGCCGAGCGGATCCGGCTCACCGAGCTGCGCCAGGACGTGGTGGAGGAAACCACCGGCGTACGACTGCTGCTCGGCGACGACGAGAACCTGATCTCCGAGCTGCGGTGGATGCTCGCCGAGCAGCCGATGCGGGAACGGCTCTGGGAACTGCTGCTGGTCGCCCTCGGCCAGACCTCGCGACGGGCGGAGGCGCTCACCGCCTTTGAGGACGCCCGGATCACCCTCGCCGACCGGCTCGGGGTGGAGCCGGGACACCAGCTCCAGGACCTGCACCGCAGGCTCCTGCGCAGCGAACCGGTCGCGGTGCGCCCCTGGTGGGACCGCCGCGTCTCGGTCTGAACCACCTCGACGCGGGCCGTACGGGGGCGGCCCGTCCCGCGACCGCGCCGGTTCAGGGCGCGACGGCCCTGCCGTTCACCCCATCCGACTGCGCGGACGGGTGCTCCGCCGAGGCGGCGAGCACGAAGAACGCGCCCGCCGGCCCATCGCCGAGCCTTGTCGGCACCTCCGCCACCACCGGTACGCCGCAGGTCCGGATGACCTCCACGAACTCCCCGGTCTGGGACACGTCGTAGACCTGCACCACGATCCTTCCGCGCGGGGTGAGCAGCGCGGGCAACCGGCGCAGCAGAGCCGCGGACTCGGCACCGGACAGGTAGTAGATCACCTCGCGCAGCAGGATCGCGTCGTACCGCTCCGACGAGTCGAACGTACGGATGTCGCCGACGTCGAACGAGGTGTTCGGTCGACCCAACGCCCGAGCCTGCGCGATGGCCTTACGACTGATGTCCACCCCGTGGTAGTGCCGGTACGACCCGGGCGCCAGTGGCAGATTGGCGCTGGTGCCGCAGCCGAGGTCGAGAATGGTCGGTTGCGGTGCCCAGGTTTCGATCAGTGACAGCGGCACGGTTCCGTCGGACATGCCGTCGAGATAGCTCCACAGACCGAGGGCGTACTGGGTGTCCCACATCGCCGCGTTGATTCTGCGATTGGGGCGGACAAAGAGGCGTACCGGGATTTTGGTCAATCGCGACAGTGCCCGGAGGAGTCCGTTGGACATGAGATCACCGACATTCCTGGTCGCGTACGGGTCGAGGGAAAATGCGTTGTTCTTCGGTGAGTTCAGCTCGCCAGGGCCGGGTCGGCGGTGCGGTCGACAACGGTCCGGCGCCGGTGCATGTACTGCGCGATCATGAGCCCGCCCGCGCCGATCGCGACCTCGCTGAGCGCGCAGACGAGCCGGCTGGCCAGCACAACCGGGGTGGCGACCGACAGCGGCATGACGGTGGCCAGGCCGACCATGAGCACCGCCTCCCGTACGCCGAGGCCGTCCGGCGCGATCATGACGACGAGTCCCGCCAC
Source organism: Micromonospora sp. NPDC004704 (assembly GCF_053601675.1). Classification (NCBI taxonomy): domain Bacteria; kingdom Bacillati; phylum Actinomycetota; class Actinomycetes; order Micromonosporales; family Micromonosporaceae; genus Micromonospora; species Micromonospora sp. NPDC004704. Next base: position 54,573 of record NZ_JBSGCD010000028.1, read on the forward strand.
CGTGGCGGCGGCGAACCCGGCGACGCAGATGAGATAGGACTTCGCGGGCGGGGCGCCGGCGGTCACCGCGAGCAGCCAGAGGTGGTGTCCGGAGATCACCCAGGACAGCGACTGTGAGGTGATCGCCCGGCGCAGACCGGCCGGTGACGCGCTGACCTCCGGCGGTTGGCGCCGCAGCAGCCGGGCAGCCGTGGCCAGCCCCCGGTTGAGCAGGTCCGGGCGGGCGAACAGGACCACCAGCGGCACGGTGGCCAGCACCAGCCAGCCGGTGGTGCCGCCGAGCACGGCCGGGCCGGCGGCGAGTGCGACGGTCGCCCCGGTCAGCGCCACCACCGCCCAGCTCAGCATGAAAACGCCGGCCAGCCGGACCGGCCCGACGTTGATCTCCTTGCCCATCCGGAGCAGCACCGGCAGGGCGACGAACCGGCCGGGCACGAACTTGGCCAGGAACCCGACGAAGAACAGCCGGTACGCCGTCCACCGGTTCACCGGCGCACCCAGGTCGACAAAGAGGGCCCGCCAGGAGAGCATCCCGAGCAGCAGCCCGGAGGCGTTGATCAGCAGTGCGGCGACCAGTGCGGCGCCGAGCCGGACCGGGTCGAGTTGGGCTGCCAGGGATCGGACCGGCGCCCAGTCCTGGTCGCGTACGAACAGGACCAGCCCGATGGTCAGCCCCACCACGAAGACCACGACCAGGGCCTGGTTGACCAGGCGCCACCAGTTGACCCCGGTTCGGATCACCGGTGGCGGCGTCGTGTCGTCGGCCCCGGGCGTCATCGCCGTGCTCCCAGTGCCGCCGGACGGGTCGCGCCGGGCCGCAGCCGCCGGACGAACGCCCGGCCCACCCCGATGGACAGCCCGGCGAACTCGGTCAGGTGGGTGAGGAAACGCATCGCCGTCGCATAGAGCAGGAAGGCCGGTCCCCGCTGGCGCAGCGCGAAGGTCAGCAGCTCCCGGTCGGCGACGAGGAACACCGTCAGCAGGCACAGAGGCACCGCCACCAGCCAGGGAGAGACGGCGACCAGGGGCACGGTGGCGACCGCGAGCGCGCTGCCGAGCAGCCCCGCGACCGAGGCGCGGTCGACCCGGTGCGGTGCCCGCCCGTCCGGCGGTGGTTCGGGGACCGGTCGGGGCGCCCACCGGGCCAGCACCACCGCGTCGGCGTACGTCAGCGCGCGGCGGAACAGTTCGGACACGTACGGCCACAGCCGGTCCACGTCGTCGTGCCGCCCCACCATCTGCGCGCTCGTCCGTATCTCGTACGACGCCGGCAGGCGGGTGCCGAACTCGATGTCCTCGGCGTCGCGCAGCCGCTCGTCGAAGCCGCCGACCAGCTCGAACACGTCACGTGGCACGGCGGTCAGGGCGAACATGGTGGATGTGGCCAGCCCGGCGTCACGCCGTCGCCAGAAGTGCTCGAACAGCGTCTTGTAGGACTCGACCGGCCCGTCGGCGTAGAGCGGGTGCAGGTCGTAGATCCCCTGGACCACCCCGCAGGCCGGATGCTCGCGCAGCGTCCGCAGCGCGACGGCGAGCGCGTCCGGTGCCAGGGCGATGTCGGAGTCGACGAAGAGGAGCACGTCGCCGCCGGCCCGTGCCGCCCCGGCGTTGCGGGCCGCGGAGACGCCCCGGTTCACCGGGAACGCCACCAGGGTGCAGTCGAAATCGGCGACGATCTGCCGGGACCGGTCGGTACTGGCGTCGTCCACCACGACCACCTCGGCCGGGGTGTGGGTCTGCGCATAAACCGCTGTGAGGCAGGCCCGTATCGTCTTTTCCTTGTTGTGATTCGGAATGACCACCGACACTCGCACAATTCGAGGCTAGCGGCGGGTAGACAAAAAAACAATGGCCGTGAATATTTTTGTCGGCCGATCGTATGGCGCTCTGATTCGGTGACAGGGCGCGTCGAATTCCGCGCCCGAACCGGCGCGGAATTGTCCCGACCATTGCTTTCCGGTGTTCCGTGCCGGCTATCCGGTCGAGATCACCAATTGCTGCGAGCGGTGGTCGGACAGGCCGTGGGCGCTGCCGAACCCGTACGAGTGGACCCGTACGTCGGGGGAGACGAACGCCCAGTCGAGTCGCCACCAGCGGGGCCAGTTGGACGACTCGGCCCAGCTACGCGGGTAGATCGAGGGCATCGCGTACGCGGCGTCGCGCAGGCCGTCGGGCAGCTTGCGTACGTCGCCCATCGCGGGGCTGGTGTTGAGGTCGCCGGCCAGCAGGATCGGGTTGTCGTTCGCCGCGACGTCACGGGCCAGCGCCCGGAACTGCGGTTCGCGCTGGCCGTGCTGGTCCTTGACGACCCGGTAGAAGTCTGCGTCCAGGGGACCGTCGTCCGGTGACAACTGCACCGGCAGGTGCGCGTTGTACGTCGAAAGCACCCGTCCCCGCCCGAGATCCAGGTCGGTACGCAGCGTCTTGTAGAGCCAGTGGTCGGTGCTGCCTCCCGTGGGGGGTGGCAGGTCCGGTGCGTCCAGCGGGAGCTGCCGCAGGATCGGGAACCGGGAGACGGTGATCAGCTCCCCGACGATGGCGATGTGGAAACCGGGGAACTCGGCCCGCAGGCGGGTCGCCGCCGGGTCGAGCGGTTCGGGTGTCTTTGCGTACCAGTACTCCTGCAACAGGTAGACGTCGGCGTCCGCCTCCCGCAGGGTGCGGTAGAACGCCTCGGTCTCCTCGTCCTCGTCCCAGTACCCGGTGTTCCAGGTGAAGACCCGGATGGCATCCGCCGGGGCGGGACCGTCCCCACCGCCGAACCGGTGCACGTTGATCCCCGACAGGGGCGCGCCGAGCAGCAGCGCGGTGGCGGCGAGCAGCGCCACCGGCCCCCTTGACCGCCGACAGGGGAAGGCACCGACCGCCAGGACGACCGGGATGGCGAGGAAGAACACCGGGGGGATGGCGTCCACCGCGAGCCAGAGCCACCACTGCCCGCTGAGCACGAGGTGCGCCACGACAAAGGCCAGCCAGACCGCCCCGGCGGCGACCAGCGCCGAGTAGAGCCACCAGCGCCAGCCTCGCCGGGGGGCGGGACTGGCCAGCTCCCGGACCGGCGCCTCCGGCGCAGTGACCGTCATGACATCGACCGTACCGATCCGCATGGAACCCCTTCTGAACCGGCCCTGGATGCAACCTTGACTACGGTCGGCGACCGCGACGCAGATGGAACGGCAGGTAGCCGAGTGCGGCGAGCCCGATCAGCACGTACAGGTTGCTGTAGATCAGACCCAACCCCCGGAAGTGCAGGTCCCGACCCTGGATCCCGACGAGGACCCAGGCGGTGGTCAACACCAGGACGAGCCAGGTCGCCCCCGCGACCGCGAGCCCGGCCCGGTTGCCGGTGCTCCGGGCCCGGTCGACCAGCAGCACCAGCGCTGGCACCACCCAGACCCAGTGGTGGTGCCAGGAGACCGGGGAGACCAGCAGCCCGGTCGCCGCGCAGGCCAGCACGCCGAGCAGGTGCTCACCCCGGCGTACGCACCACGCGGCGAGGACGATGCCCGCCGCCGCGACCAGGGCGGCCACCGGGAGCCAGGCCGTGGACACGTCGGCCGAGTCGGCCAGCCGGGCCAGCGCGCCGTGCAGCGACTGGTTCAGAATCGTACGGGGGTCGCCCGTCACCCGGGACGAGTCGAGCAGCATGCCGCCCCAGAACTGCGCCGAGTCGGCCGGACGCCAGGCGAAGCCGACGGCGATGGTGGCGAGGAATCCGGCGACCGCCGTGCCGGCCGCCCGGATCCGCCCGGTGGCGAGCAGGAAGGCCACGAAGATCAGCGGGGTCAGCTTGAAACCGGCGGCGAGCCCGACGCCGAGCCCGTACCACCAGCGTCGGGGATCACCGGTCAGGTCGACGAGCACGACCAGGACGAGGAAGAGGCCGACCTGACCGGCCTGGAGGTGACCCGACACCGCGAAGATCGGCAGTGCGACCACCGTGGCGACCAGGGTCGGCACGATGCGGCGGTCGGCTGTGGGGGCGGCCGACCGCCGGGTCACCTGGACAACGGCGACCAGCGCAAGGACCGAGGCGAACGTCCAGACCGCGATGGCGAGGTCCGGTCCGACGTACGCGAGGGGCTGGAACAGCAGTGCCGCGAACGGCGGGTACGTGAAGCCGAGTTCGATGCCGTCGGTGCCCCGGACGGCCACGTCGTACAGGTTGCCGTCCCCGCCCGCGGCGGCCGACGCGCCCGTACGGTATGCCGCCAGGTCCCACCAGAACTGCCCGGTGGCCCGGTGTACGGCGACCGCGGCGGCGGCGATCAGCACCGCGAGCGCCGCCGGTGCGAACGCGACGAGCCTCGGACGGGTCCGCGGGCGGCTCGGCGCCCGCGTGGTCACAGATGGCATCAGCACCGCGTCTCCCTCCGTCGCCGGGCGAGGAAACGGTATCGAGGGGCGCTCTACCCTTCCTGGAACCGACCTGGATTACCCAGCGTCGACACCCGCCGAGGCGAGTGGGTGGGTCAGAGCGGGTCGGGGCACTGTGCCGTGCCGAATTCGAGGTAGCGGCTGGTGACGCCGAACGAGTCGCTGCTGCCGTCGCAGAAGATGGTCCGCCCTCCGACGACGGTCTCGTGGTCGGCGGCGCTGTAGTAGACGTAGCTGCACTGGTATCCGGCGCGGCAGTGCGGGATGGCCTGCGCGGGTGTGGCCGGACCGACGATGATGGCCGTGGCGGCGCCGGCGGTGGCCGCCAGCATGGCGAGCGATCGGCGGATGGTGACGTTGCGACGGGACATGTTTCCTCCCCAGCGTCTGTCCACTTCGGATGGTGGACACCGTCACCACATTCTGCGGTGGTGACCCCCCGAGTGCAATGGGTAGCCGGCCCGCCGGCCGCGCCAAGATCGGCAGGACTAGCCTGGTAGACCCCGCCCGAGGAGCACCGATGACCGCCGCCACATCCGACCGCCCCGCCAGCGACCTGGTCCGGTACGGGCAGCCGGCCGGCCGCTGGGTGCTCTTCGCCACCGTGCTCGGCTCCGGCCTGGCCTTCATCGACGCGACCGTGGTCAACATCGCCCTGCCCCGGATCGGCGACGAGTTCGACGCCGGTGCGGCGGCGTTGCAGTGGACCGTCAACGGCTACACCCTGAGCCTCGCCGCGCTGATCCTGCTCGGCGGTTCGCTCGGGGACCGGTTCGGCCGGCGCCGGGTCTTCGTACTCGGCATCGTCTGGTTCGCGGCGGCCTCGCTGCTCTGCGGGGTGGCGCCGAACGTCGAGATCCTGGTCGCGGCCCGGGTGCTCCAGGGCATCGGGGGCGCCCTGCTCACGCCGGGGGCGCTGGCCATCCTCGGGGCGTCGTTCCATCCCGACGACCGGGCCAGGGCGATCGGCGCCTGGTCGGGGCTCGGCGGCATCGCGGGAGCCCTCGGTCCGTTCCTCGGCGGGTGGCTGGTCGAGTCCGCGAGCTGGCGACTGGTCTTCCTGATCAACGTACCGCTGGCCGCGATCGTGGCGCTGGTCGCGCTCCGGCACGTACCGGAGTCGCGTGACCCGGACGCGCCGGACCACCTCGACGTTGTCGGGGTGCTCACCGGCGCGGCCGGTCTCGCCGGTCTGACGTACGGCTTCACCGCCTGGCCTACGGCCGGGCCGACCTCGCCGACCGTGCTCGGCGCGCTGGTCCTCGGTGTCGCCGGTCTGGTCGGTTTTGTCCTCAACGAACGGCGTTCGTCACATCCGATGCTGCCGCTGGAGGTGTTCTCGGTCCGGGCGTTCAGCGCGGTGAACCTGGTGACGTTCGCCGTCTACGCCGCGCTCGGTGGGGTGTTCTTCCTGGTTGTGCTCAACCTCCAGGTGGTCGTGGGCTTCAGTCCGCTGGCGGCCGGAACCGCGATGCTCCCGGTGACCGTGCTGATGCTGCTGCTCTCGGCACGGGCCGGAGCGCTGGGGCAACGCATCGGTCCACGGATCCCGATGACGGTCGGCCCGATCGTCTGCGCGGTGGCGCTGGTCCTGCTCGCCGGTGTCGGGCCGGGTACGGCCTACCTCACCGGCGTGTTGCCGGCGGTGCTCCTGCTCGGGCTGGGGCTGTCGCTGACCGTCGCGCCGCTGACCGCCACCGCCCTCGGTTCGGTCGACGAACGGCACGCCGGCATCGCCAGCGGGGTGAACAACGCGGTCGCCCGTGCGGCCGGTCTGCTCGCCGTCGCGGTGCTGCCGCTGGCCGCCGGCATCGGCGCCGGGAGCCTGACGAACGCGGCCGACCTCCGGCCGGTGTACCGGGTCTCGATGCTGATCTGTGCGGGCCTGCTGCTGCTCGGGGCGGCGATCAGCCTGGTCGGCATCCCGTCCCGGCTGGCCTCTCGGGGGCAACCCCCGACGACCGGCGCCGGACCCGCCGAGCCCGGGGAGATCCCGACCAGCCCGGTACGCGTCCACTGCGCCATCGCCGGCCCGCCGCTGCATCCGGGCCCCGGCACGACGGCGTCGAGGACCTGACCGGAGATCAGCTCACCGGCCGGCGTCGGCGGTAACCGGTCCGGGGTGCCGGTGCAGGCCCGGACCGGGGCGGGGCACCACGTCCCGGGGCGCGGTCACCTCGTGGCCGTCGGCGCAGCGCAGTTCGACGCGGACCGGGGCTTCGCAGTCGCGGTGCACGGCGAGCAGGGGAGAGCCCTCGGGGTCGGCGAGGTACCGGTCGCCCCAGGCCAGCAGTGCCACCAGCATCGGCCAGAGATCCAGGCCCTTGTCGGTGAGCCGGTACTCGTGTCGCTGCCGGGCGCCCGGCTCCCGGTAGGGCTCGCGTCGCAGCAGCCCCTCCTCGACGAGCCTGGCCAGCCGGTTGGTCAACACCTGCCGGGGTATCCCGGTCCGTTCGCGCATGTCGTCGAAGCGCCGTACGCCGGTGAAGACCTCGCGGAGCACCACCACGGTCCAGCGTTCGCCGAGGATCGCCATCGCCCGCGCGATGGTGCAGTTGTCGAGTTCCCAGTCCAGTGCGGTCGGCGTCACCCCGCCAGGCTAAGTCTCGTTGACAGACGCAGCAATGCCTGCGACGCTGCGTCTGTGACTCAGACCCAGCCTCGTAGCCGTACCTTCACCTGGTCCGACCCCACGATCAACGCGGCGAGCCTGGGCCGGCGCAGCGGCCTGGAGCTGCTGACCGCCATGATCGCCGGTGAGCTGCCGCCGCCCCCGGTGATGCACCTGATCGACATGTCCCGGATGACCGCCGAACAGGGCCGGGTGGTGGTCGAGATGGAGGTCCAGGAGTTCCACTACAACCCGCTCGGCAGCGTGCACGGCGGCGTGCTCTCCACCCTGCTCGACACCGCCGCCGGCTGCTCGGTGCACAGCACCCTGCCGGCCGGCGTCGGCTACACCTCGCTCGACCTGAACGTGAAGTTCCTCCGCCCGGCCACCATCGGCTCCGGGGTACTGCGGTGCGAGGGCAACGTGTTGCAGCGCGGTCGGCGTACGGCACTGGCCGAGGCGAAGGTGCTGGACAGCGCCGGCCGGCTGATCGCCCACGCCACCTCCACCTGCCTGCTGTTCGACCTCGAACCACCGGCCGTCTAGGTCCGGCGCCGGCTATTTCAGCTCGGACAGGGCAGCGACCAGGCGGGACATGCTCCGGTGCAGGTCCGGGTCGGGCAGGTGGCCGAACCCGAGCACCAGCGCGGGCGGCGTCACCCGACCGGAGAAGTGGTACGGCGCCAGCGTCGACACCCGTACGCCGTGCTGGCGTACCCGGTCGGCCACCTGCTGGGCGTCGGACCGCTCCGGCAGGTACAGCACCTCGGTGTTGACCGCGTGCGGGGCGCCGAGCCGGATCCGGCGCAGCGGGGCGAGCGCGGACTCGACGATTCGGCGTCGGGCGGCGTACCGGCGACCGAGCCGGTGCATCAGCCGGACGATCACCCCGTCGCGCAGCAGTGACGCCAGCGCGAGCTGGGTCAGGTACGGCGGCACCGCCGCGTACTCGCCGAGCTGCCGGCCGACGGTGGCGGTGAGTTCGCGCGGGACGAGCGCGTACCCGAGGTTCAGGGCCGGGGTGAGCAGCTCGCAGAAGCCTCCGACCAGGATCGACCGGGCGCCTGCGGTGCCGTACAGCCGGGGTAGCTGGCTCACCCCGGGCCGGAACACCGGGTCGCAGGCGATCTCGACGACGTGGCCGCCGAAACTCGCCGCCCACGCCACCGCGGCCCGGCGCCGCTCGGCGGAGAGCACGTGACCGAGTGGCACCTGGGCATCGGGGGTGACCACGACGGCCCGGCAGTTCGGCCCGACCGCGTCCAACCGGGCGCCCTCGGCATCGACCGGCAGCGCGGCCGGCCGCTCCGAATCCCCGGCGGCGGCCCGGTGCAGGGCCGGCGGCACCGGCTCCTCGATCGCCACCTGGCGTCCGTGCAGGCCCAGCGCGTCCAGCACCAACCGGAGCCCGTGCGCGGTACCGCCGGTGATCACGACGTCCCGGCCGGCCAGCGGGACCCCACGACTGGCCGCCAGGTGTTCGGCGACGGCCCGGCGCAGCTCGGGCAGGCCGAGCGGGGGGAGGGACTGTGCCGGCGGCCGGTTGAAGCTCGCCCGCCGCCAGGCCGCCCGCCAGGCGGGGAGTGGGCAGGCCTCGATGTCGACCTGCCCCGGCCGCAGGTCGATGACCGCGGGCCGGTCGGCCTGCGCCGGGGGACGGGTCGAGGCGGCCCGGTCGGGCAGGCCGCGCGGACGCCGTCCGGTGGCACCCGTCCCGGTTCGTCCCGGACCGCCGGGCTCCTGCCGGGTTGCCGTCCGCCCGGCGACGTACGTCCCCGACCCCGGCTGGCTCTCCAGGTAGCCACGGGTGAACAGCAGCTCGTACGCCGCGGTCGCCACCCCCCGCGAGACGCCGAGCAGTGCGGCGAGGGTACGGGTCGACGGCAACTGCGTACGGTGTGCCAGCAGCCCGTGCTCCACGGCCGTGCCGACCTGGCTGGCGATCTGTTCGTGCAGTGGCTGCCGGGCCTGCCGGGTCACGGTGAGCGGAATGGTGAGGATCGCCTGGTGACGCATGACCTCTGTCTACGGAACCCGGGCTGCGGGGCGGTTGTGTGTGGGTTGTGGACCTGTCACGCGCCCTGGGCCGGATCTCCGACGATTGCTATCCATCGATCCTCCCCGACCACTATGCTGCCTGGACAGACGACTTCGTGACGCGTGTCCGGCACGCGGAAGGGGGGCCGTGGGGCGTATGTCGGCGGTCCCTGACCCCAACGTCCCGGCTCCGGCACAGGCCCGGTTGGACCGGGCAGTCCCGGCGCGACGGCAGATCCGCCTGCTCGGGCCGGTGGAGGTGCTCGGCCCGGCCGGACCCGCGCTCCTCGTCGGCGCCCGCCAGCGTGCCGTGGTGGGACTGCTCGCGCTCAAGGCCGACACGGTGGTACCGCAGTGGCGGCTGGTCGACGCGCTCTGGGGACAGCGCCCACCCCGTACGGCGATCAAGTCGCTGCACAGCCACGTCGCCCGCGTACGCCAGGCGCTGACCCTCTGCGGCCTGCCGGATGTGCTGGTCACCAGGGAGTCCGGATACATCCTGCGGCTGGATCCCGATGCGGTCGACGCGGTCCGGTTCGAGGAGCACGCCCGCCGGGGTCGGGAGGAACTCGCCGCCGGTGCACCCGCCCGGGCCGCCGCCCACCTGCGCGAGGGACTGGACCTGTGGCGGCACGACGTCGCCCTCGCCGACGCCGACCCGACCGGTTGGGGCGCGGCGGAGGTGGACCGTCTCTCCGAGGTACGGCTCGCCGCGATCGAGGACCGGTGGGACGCCGAACTCCGGCTGGGGCGGCACGTCGCCGCGGTCGGCGAACTGGAACGGCTGCTGGTCGAGTACCCGGCCCGGGAACGCCTGGTCGGCCTGTTCATGCTCGCGCTGTACCGCGCCGGCCGGCAGACCGACGCGCTCGACGCGTACCAGCGACTCCGGGCCGGTCTGGCGGACGAGTTCGGGGTCGATCCGGGTCCGGACCTGGCCCGGCTGCACACCCGGATCCTGCGCCGCGACCCGAGTCTCGACCCCGAGCCGGACAGCCCCGTCGAACCGGCCGTCCCCTCGGCTGGATCCGGGACGGTGCGGATCGAGGCCGGGGCGGCCCCGCTGATGCCGACACCGATGCAGCTCCCGGCGCCGGTCGGCTTCTTCACCGGGCGGGGCGCGGAACTGTCCGTGCTGGACAAGCTGCTCGACGACCTCGACGGTGACCTCCCGTTGGCGCTCATCTCGGGGCCGGCCGGGATCGGCAAGACCGCCCTGGTGGTGCAGTGGGGTCGGCGGGTCGCGAACCGGTTCCCGGACGGGCAGCTCTTCGTCGACCTGCGCGGGCACGAACGGGAGTCGACCCTCTCACCGGAGCAGGCGCTGTCGCACATGCTGCGCAGCCTCGGCGTACCGGCGGACCGGATCCCGGCCGACCTGACCGAGCAGGCGAGCCTCTACCGGTCCCTGCTGCACGGCCGCCGGATCCTGATCGTGCTGGACAACGCCGGCACCGCCGACGACGTACTGCCGCTGGTTCCGGGCAGCGCCGGCACCATGCTCGCGGTGACCAGCCGCAGCACCATGGCCGCCCTGAACACCCATCACGCGGTCTGCCCGGTCAACCTCGACGTGCTGCCCGACGCCGAAGCCCTGGCGGTGCTGCGGCGGCTGCTCGGCGCCGGGGCGGTGGAATCCGAACCGGAGGCGGCGGCCGAACTGGTCCGGCTCTGTGACCGGATGCCGCTGGCACTGCGGATCGCGGCGGCGAAACTGGCGAGCCGACCCAACCGTACGATCGGCACCCTGGTCACCGAGCTGGCCGGGGCGAACCGGCTCGACGCGCTCAGCGTGGACGGGGACTCGCGCAGCGTACGGACGGTCTTCGCCAGTGCGTACCGGGCGCTGAGTGCTCCGGCCGCACGGCTGTTCCGCCTGCTCGGGCTTCATCCCGGCCCGACCTTCCACACCCTGCTCGCCGCCGCCGTGGCCGACCTGGACCCGGCGCAGGCACGCCGGATCGTCGACGAGCTGGTCGTCGCCCACCTCGCGATCGAGACCGGCGTGGACCACTACCGGTTCCACGATCTCATCGCCCTCTTCGCCCAGCAGTGCGCGGCCGTGGACGAGAACCCGGCGGACCGGGACGAGGCCACTGTACGGATCGCCGACTGGTACGTCGCCGTTGCCTACGCCGCGAACCGGGTCCTCGATCCGGGGCGGGACCGGGTCACCCCCGTACTGCGGTATCCGCCGGCCGAGCCGCCGTTCCCGGCCGAACACCACGCGGCGCTCGCCTTCCTCGACGCCGAACGGGGCAACCTGCTCCCGATCACCCGGTACGCGGCCGAGCACGGGCTGCCGACGACCGCCTGGCAGCTCACGTACCTGCTGATCGGCTTCTACGACTCCCGGGGGCACTGGCCCGAGCGGGTGGAGATGTGCCGGTGGGCAGTGGCGGCGGCCCGGCAGGTCGGCGACCCGGCCACCGAGGGCCTGATGCTCAGCGGACTCGGGGTCGCGCACATCATGGCCCGGCGTTTCGACGCGGCGCTGGCCAGCCTGCAAGAGGCTCTGCCGCTGATGCTCGCCAGCGGTGACCAGCGAGGTGCGGGGCACGTGTACAACAACATCGCGGCGGCGTACAGCGGGCTGCGCCGGTTCGACGAGGCGGTGACCGCGTTCCGGCACGCGTTGGCGATCCACACCGCCAGCGGTTACCGCCTGGGGATCGCCCTGGCACTCAACAACACCGGCCACACCTACGTACGGATGGGTCGGCCGGACCTGAGCTCACCGGACCTGGCGGAGGCGCTCACCATCAGCCGGGAGGTCGGCAACCCGAGGCTGGAGGCCGCGGTGCTGCACAGCCTGGGCGAGGCCGACCTCGGCCGGGGCGCTCTCGACGACGCGCTCGACCATCTCGGCCAGGCGTTGCTGGTCTACCAGGCGATCGGTGACCGTCGCTACGAGGCGGAGACGATGAACGGGCTCGGGCTGGCGCTGCTGCGCCGGGGGGACCCGGACGCGGCGATCAGCCCGTTGCGCCGGGCGTTGCTGCTCACCCGTGACCTCGCCGACCAGCACCTCGAGGCGATCACCCGGCACAACATCGGGCAGGTTCACCTGAGCGCGGGGGACCTCGCCGAAGCCGGCGACCAGCTCCGGCACGCGCTCGCCCTGCGTACCCGGATACCCGATCCGTACGAGGAGGCGCGGGTCCGACGACATCTCGGCGACCTGGACCGGCGACTCGGTGACCGGGCCGGGACCGAGCACCAGTGGCGGCTGGCGGTGGCGTTGTACCGGCGGGCCAACGCCACCGCCGAGGCCGAGGAACTGGCCGTGCGCCTCGATCGGGACGCACGACCGGTTGCCGCTCCCCGTTCCTACTGACCGCCACCCTTGGGGGGTGCCCCGTCCTTGACGACCACCGTTGCCCGTCCCTGCCCGATCACGCCGAACGACGGATCGGAGATGTTCACCGTGAACCACTCGTCCGGTTCCCGCACGCTGTCGGCCCGGATCTCGACCGGCACCTCGACACCACGGGCGCCGGCCGGGATCGTCACCCGGCGCTGCGGGACCGCGGTGTAGTCCTCCGGTGCGACGGCGGTGCCGTCGGCGGTACGGAAAACCACCGTCAACGGCGTCTTGACCGGTTCCGACAGGGTCACCGTGACGATGGCCCGACCGCCCTGCGCGTACGTCACCGGGGGACCGTCGATCGGGGGCTGCTCCCAGCAGATCGTCCCGTTGATCGAGACCACCACCCGGTCGTCCTCGGGTTCGCAGCAGGCGTGGCTGGCCGCCGGGGTCAAGCCCAGCAGCGCCGTGGGAACTACGACGGTGGCGGCAAGACTGCCGACTCGCCAGCGCAGACGTGTCATCGGATCCTCTCCTTCGGTCGCCGGTGTCAGCTCCCATTAAGCCCTGGCGCGGTTGTGGCGCGGTTGTGACGCACATCGATGGCTTCGGTGTACAGGTCCAGTGCCGTACGGAACTGGACCCGGCACCGGTCCTGTCCGTTGTGACCTGGCTCGACCGATCCTGATCGCAGGCGGTACATCCGTCGCACCGGAGGTCGGAGGGGGGTGAGCATGGTGGTTGTGCCGCACCCGCACCACCCGGCCGGAGCCGTCCGGTCGGGCTCGGCCCCGGCGGCGGCCGGACAGCCGGAGTTCGGAGGGCACAAACGGGTGGAGGGGACCGCGATGTTCTCGTGGCTGGGCACCCCGACCTCCGGTGGGCCGGACTGGCCGCCGGCGGATCGCCGTCACGACCACCGGTCCGCCCGGCGTCGGTTCGCGGTCCGGTCCCTGCTCGCCCTCGGGTCGGGCCCGGTCCGATCCCTGCTGGCCCTCGGGTCGGGCCCGGCGCCGGAGTTGCCGCTCCGGCCGGCGGGCGGCATCCACGTGCGGCGCGGCCCCGGGGACCTCGGTGCCCGGGGGCGGCTGTCGCGACTGCTCGTGCGGCGCTCGGTGCCGGCCCGGTCGGAGTTCCCGATGGTGCCGGCGGTCGGGCGGCAGGTCCGATGGTGACGGTGCCCACCGACCGGTGGGGGGCGAGTGTGGGCGGTCCGGGAGCGGCGTTCCGGCAACCGCCCCGCTCGGCCGTACCGGGTCCACGGGAGGCGGTACGGCCGTCGCCGAGCCCTTGACGGCAGCGATGTTATCGCTAACATGATCGCTGCCGGCATCGTATCGGCCGTGGTGGAAGGAGAGCGGACCCGACGCGCCCCCGTGTTACGGCATGACGCACCGTGTCGACCGGCACCGCCGAGGGATCCCCGCGATCGGCCGGATCGGTAGCTGACCGATCGGTCCGCCCGGGATGGCCACGCGTGGGTGGGTGAATCGGTCGGGCATGGCCGACGATAATCAGGCACACCCGGGCGGGCGCTCGGCGCAGACGCGGCGATATGTGAGCTTTCCCCGAGTGAGGTAGTGAAAGTGGATAACAGGATGATGCGTAATCCCGCGATGACCGATGTCGCGCGTCTTGCCGGGGTGTCCCATCAGACGGTGTCCCGGGTGCTCAACGATCATCCGAACGTCCGCGAGCAGACCCGCAGTCGGGTCCGTGCCGCCATCGCCGAACTGGGTTACCGACCGAACCGGGCGGCCCGGACACTGGTCACCGGTCGATCGCAGTCGATCGGTGTCGTCACCCAGAACTCCACCCTCTACGGACCGGCGTCGTTGCTCGCCGCCTTCGAGCAGGCCGCGGCGGAAGCGGGTTTTGCCGTCAGTGTGGGCAGCGTCAGCGTGCTCGACCGTCGATCCATCGCCGAGGCGGTGGCCCGGCACCTCGACCACCGGGTTGCCGGGATCATGGTCATCGCGCCGGTGACCTCGGCGAACGAGGCCCTCGACGACCTGCCCGCCGACGTTCCGCTGGTGGCGATCGACGGGGATCCGCAGCGCTCGGCCGCGCTGGTCACGGTCGACCAGGTGACCGGCGCCCGGGACGCCACCCGCCACCTGCTCGACGCCGGTCACCAGACCGTATGGCACGTTTCCGGCCCGGCCGAGTGGTTCGACAGCGCCGGCCGGATCGAGGGGTGGCGGGAGGCGCTGCGTGCCGCGGGTGCCGAACTGCCGCCGTTGATGCCCGCCGACTGGACCGCCGCCTCGGGTTACCGGGCCGGCCAGATGCTGGCCCGGATGCCGGAGGTCACCGCGATCTTCGCCGCCAACGACCACCTGGCGCTCGGCATCCTGCGGGCGATGAGCGAACGGGGTCGCCGGGTGCCGGAGGAGGTCAGTGTCGTCGGCTTCGACGACGTGCCGGAGGCGGCGTACTTCATCCCTCCACTGACGACGGTCCGACCGGATTTCGGTGCCGTGGCGCGGGCGAGTCTCGCCCTGTTGCTGGAGCAGATCGAGTCCGGGCTGCCGACGACCAGCCGTCAGACCGTCGCGCCGACCCTGGTGTCCCGGGCGAGCGTCGCGCCCCCGCCGCGCTGACCCGCGAACCACCCCGAGCCCACGTCCCTACGCGACTCGGCTCGATCCGACGTCTCGCCGTGATGCCCCGACCCGACGTCCCTCCGCGATCCGGCTCGACCCGACATGTGCGCGGACGGCGTCTGCTCCGGCGGGCAACTCGAATGCCTACCAGGCGGCGAGCGGGTAACGGAATGTAGCCGGTTGTGTGCCAAAACACCCCCGCTCGTTACTGAAATGTTACGACCTCCGGTTGACCCCACGAATGTTAGCGATAACACTCGTGGTCCGGAGCCCGCGCCTACAGGCTCCCGACCTCGTCCGTCCACCCCCCGAAGGTGCCAGACATGCCGATCGATCCGTCAGAAGCGCTCGTAGTCGGAGTTGACTACGGGACGCTGTCCGGCCGTGCCGTCGTGGTCCGGGCGGTGGACGGGACCGAGCTCGGGTCCGCGGTCTTCGAGTACCCGCACGCCGTGCTCACCGACGCGCTGCCGGACGGCGGGGCCACGCTCGGTGCCGACTGGGCCCTCCAGGTGCCCGGCGACTACGTCGACGTCCTGCGGTACGCCGTACCGGCGGCACTGGCCGACGCCGGGGCGGACCCGGCGGCGGTGGTCGGAATCGGAACCGACTTCACCGCCTGCACCATGGTCCCGACGCTGAACGACGGTACCCCGCTCAGCGAACTGCCCCGGTTCGCCGACCGTCCGCATGCCTACGTGAAGCTCTGGCGCCACCACGCCGCCCAGCCGCAGGCCGATCGGATCAACGAACTGGCCGCAGCTCGCGACGAAGCGTGGCTACCTCGTTACGGTGGGCTGATTTCGTCCGAGTGGGAGTTCGCCAAGGCACTCCAGCTCCTGGAGGAGGACCCCGAGGTCTACGCCGCCATGGAACGCTGGGTCGAGGCGGCGGACTGGATCGTCTGGCAACTCACCGGGAACTACGTCCGGAACGCCTGCAGCGCCGGGTACAAGGGCATCCTCCAGGACGGCCACTATCCGAGCCCGGACTTCCTGGCCGCGCTCAATCCCGCCTTCGCGGACTTCGTCGCCACCAAGCTCGACCAGCCGATCGGCGCCCTCGGTGCCGCCGCCGGCACACTCAGCGCCGAGGCGGCGGCCTGGACCGGGCTGCCCGTCGGCATCCCGGTGGCGGTCGGCAACGTCGACGCGCACGTGACGGCCGCGGCCGGCAACGCCCTGGAACCCGGCCAGATGGTCGCCATCATGGGCACCTCCACCTGCCACGTGATGAACGGGCGCGAACTGCGGGACGTACCGGGCATGTGCGGTGTGGTCGACGGCGGGATCGTCGCCGGTAGCTGGGGCTACGAGGCCGGGCAGAGCGGCGTCGGCGACATCTTCGGCCACTTCGTCTCGACCCAGGTGCCGGCCGGTTACACCGAACGGGCGCAGGCCGAGGGGCTGACCACGCACGAGTACCTCACCCGGCTCGCCGCCGAGCAGCAGGTCGGTCAGCACGGGCTGGTCGCCCTGGACTGGCACAGCGGGAACCGCTCGGTCCTGGTCGACCACGAACTGTCCGGGCTGCTGGTGGGGGAGACCCTGGCCACCCGCCCGGAGGACATCTACCGCGCGCTGCTCGAAGCGACCGCCTTCGGCACCCGGACCATCATCGAGACCTTCGCCGGAGCCGGCGTACCCGTCTCCGAACTGGTCGTGGTCGGTGGTCTGACCAAGAACAAGCTGCTGATGCAGATCTACAGCGACGTCACCCGGCTGCCGCTGTCGCTGATCACCTCCACCCAGGGACCGGCCCTCGGCTCGGCCATCCACGCCGCCGTCGCGGCCGGGGTCTACCCCGACGTACGCGCCGCGGCGGCCCGGATGGGTCGGGTCGAGCGCGCCGTCTACGTACCAGACGAGGCGGCGGCGGACCGCTACGACGAGCTGTTCGACGAGTACCGGCAGCTCCACGACCACTTCGGCAGGGGAGGCAACGGCGTCATGCGCAGACTCCGGGCGATCCGGCGACAGGCATTGGCGAGCGCGGCCGGTGCCCCGACCGAGGCCGCGACGACCCGGGCGGTGAACGGGTGACCGTCACCGAATCCGTCGCCGGGACCATCCGCGCGCTGCGCGCCCAGGTCGCCGCGCTGCACGCCGAACTGCCCCGCAACGAACTGGTGGTCTGGACCGCCGGCAACGTCTCCGCCCGCGTCCCCGGAGCGGACCTGCTGGTCATCAAGCCGTCCGGGATCAGCTACGACGAGATCACCGCCGACAACATGGTGGTGACCGACCTCGACGCCAACCTCGTCGACGGCGAGCTGGCCCCGTCCTCCGACACCGCTGCCCACGCCTACGTCTACAAGCACATGCCGCACGTCGGCGGCGTGGTGCACACCCACTCGACGTACGCGACCGCCTGGTCGGCGCGGGCCGAGCCGATTCCGTGCGTGCTCACGATGATCGCCGACGAGTTCGGTGGCGAGATCCCGGTCGGCCCGTTCGCACTGATCGGGGACGACTCGATCGGCCAGGGCATCGTCGCCACCCTCACCGGGCACCGGTCGCCGGCGGTGCTGATGCGCAACCACGGGGTGTTCACGATCGGGGCCAGCGCCCGAGCCGCGGTCAAGGCGGCGGTGATGTGCGAGGACGTGGCGCGGACCGTACACATCTCCCGCCAGCTCGGCACCCCGCTGCCGCTGGCGGCCGATGACATCGACTCGCTCTACGCCCGCTACCAGAACGTGTACGGGCAGGCCTGAGTCATGCCCGGAACAGGAGGATCCGCCATCACACCGGACACCAAACCCCAGATCTGGTTCCTCACCGGCAGCCAGCACCTCTACGGCCCGGAGACGCTCCAGCAGGTCGCCGAGCAGTCGCAGGAGATCCAGCGGACCCTGACCGCCGACGGCCGGATCGCCGCGGAACTGGTGTGGCAACCGGTCCTCACCGACGCGGGCGCGATCCGGCAGGTGATGCTCGCGGCGAACGCCGACCCGGACTGCATCGGGGTCATCGCCTGGATGCACACCTTCTCCCCGGCGAAGATGTGGATCAGCGGGCTCGACGTCCTGCGCAAGCCGCTGCTGCACCTGCACACCCAGCTCAACGTCGCGCTGCCCTGGGCGTCCATCGACATGGACTTCATGAACCTCAACCAGGCTGCGCACGGTGACCGCGAGTTCGGGTTCATCCAGACCCGCCTCGGCGTGGCCCGCAAGACCGTCGCCGGGCACGCCTCCGACCCGGCCCTGGTGGCCCGGATCGACGGCTGGGCCCGTGCCGCCGCCGGCTACAGCCACCTCCGTACGCTGCGCCTGGCCCGCTTCGGCGACAACATGCGCGACGTCGCGGTCACCGAGGGCGACAAGGTCGAGGCCGAGCTGCGTTTCGGCGTCTCGGTGAACACGTACGGCGTCAACGACCTGGTCGAGCTGGTCGACCAGGTGGCCGACGACGCGATCGACAAGCTGGTCGTGGAGTACGCCGACCAGTACCGGCTCGCCCCGGAACTCGCCTCGTCCGGCCAGCGCCACCCGGAACTGCGGTACGCCGCCCGGATCGAACTCGGCCTGCGCCAGTTCCTCACCACCGGCGGATTCGGTGCGTTCACCACCAACTTCCAGGACCTCGGCGGGCTGCGTCAGCTCCCCGGCATCGCGGTCCAGCGGCTGATGGCCGACGGCTACGGCTTCGGCGGGGAGGGCGACTGGAAGACCTCCGCGCTGCTCGCCGCGGTGAAGGCGATGGGGGTTGGCACCGGGCGCGGCACCTCCTTCATGGAGGACTACACCTACCACTTCGGGCCGGGCGAGCCGAAGATTCTCGGCGCGCACATGCTGGAGGTCTGCCCGACCATCGCCGGTGGGCAGCCGTCCTGCGAGATCCACCCGCTCGGCATCGGCGGCCGGGAGGACCCGGTCCGGCTCGTCTTCGACGCCGTCTCCGGCCCCGGCGTGGTGATCGGCCTGGCCGACCTCGGCGACCGGTTCCGGTTCGTGGCCAACGAGATCGAGGTCGTCCCGCCGGACGAGCCGCTGCCGAACCTGCCGGTGGCGCGGGCGGTGTGGAAGCCGGCCCCGTCGCTGTCCACCTCGGCCGAGTCCTGGCTGACCGCCGGGGGACCGCACCACACCGTGCTGACCCAGGCCGTCGGGGTGGAGACCTTGACGGACTTCGCGAACATGCTCCGCACCGAGCTGCTGGTGATCGACCAGCACACCACCGCCACCGGCTTCACCGACCGGCTGCGCTGGAACCAGGCCTACTACCGGTTGGCCCAAGGGCTGCCGGGCAGGGGGTGAGGGAGATCCCGTCCCTCATCCGCACGATCACGTCGACCGGCCCGAGGCCGGTCGACACCCCAAGGAATGAAACGCGGCGACCTTCGCAGCCGGATCAACTGATCACGGTCGGCCCCCGCGCTCTGTACTCAAAGGAGAGAACATGAGGTTCGTACGGCTCGCGTCGGTGGCAGGAGCCATCACGCTCGCCGCCGCCCTGACGGCCTGCGGCTCGAGCACCAAGACCGTCGACCAGGGTGCGGAGGGCGGGAACAACGCCGGCGCCCTGATCGGCGTCACCATGCCGACCAGGTCCTCCGAGCGTTGGATCCACGACGGTGACAACGTCAAGAGCGCGCTGGAGAAGCTGGGCTACAAGGTCGACCTGCAGTACGCCGAGAACGACATCCCGACGCAGGTCAACCAGATCGAGAACCAGATCACGAAGGGCGCCAAGCTGCTCATCGTGGCCTCGATCGACGGCACCGCGCTGACCACGCAGTTGCAGGAGGCCGGGGACAAGAAGATCCCGGTCATCTCCTATGACCGCCTGATCCGCAACAGCCCGAACGTGGACTACTACGCCACCTTCGACAACTTCAAGGTCGGCGTCGAGCAGGCCACCTCGCTGCTGGTCGGCCTGGGTCTGAAGAAGGCCGACGGCACCGACGGCGAGGCCAAGGGCCCGTTCAACATCGAGCTGTTCGCCGGCTCGCCGGACGACAACAACGCCACCTTCTTCTTCAACGGGGCGATGTCGGTCCTGCAGCCGTACCTGGACAAGGGCACGCTGGTGGTGAAGAGCGGTCAGAAGGACTTCAAGACCGTCGCGATCCTGCGTTGGGACCCGGCCACCGCGCAGAAGCGGATGGAGGACCTGCTGTCCAAGACCTACAGCGGCGGCACCAAGGTCAACGGCGTGCTGTCCCCGTACGACGGGCTGTCGATCGGCATCCTGTCCGCGCTCAAGAGCAACGGTTACGGCACCGCCGGCCAGCCGTACCCGCCGGTCACCGGTCAGGACGCCGAGCTGGCGTCGGTGAAGTCGATCATCGCGGGTGAGCAGTACTCGACCATCTACAAGGACACCCGGCAGCTCGCCGACGTGACCGTCAAGATGGCCGACGCCGTGCTCAAGGGCGACAAGCCCGAGGTGAACAACACGACCGACTACGACAACGGCAACAAGGTCGTGCCGTCGTTCCTGCTCCAGCCGGTCGTGGTGGACAAGTCCAACTACCAGAAGGCCGTGGTCGACTCCGGTTTCTACACCGCCGACCAGCTGAAGTAATTCGATCGCGCGGTCCTGCCGCCGGATCCGGGAACACCGGGCCGGCGGCAGGACCGGCGGGGTGACGCGGCTCAACGGCGATCAGCACAGCCCGGAGGGACACCAGGCATGACCGACGACAACATCCTGCAGATGCGCGGGATCACCAAGACGTTCCCCGGGGTGAAAGCGCTCCAGGACGTCAACCTGTCCGTACGCCGGGGCGAGATCCATGCGATCTGCGGTGAGAACGGCGCGGGCAAGTCGACTTTGATGAAGGTGCTTTCGGGCGTCTACCCGTACGGGTCGTACGAGGGCGAGATCTACGTCGACGGCGAGCTGTCCAAGTTCGGCGACATCCGGGCCAGCGAGCAGCGCGGCATCGCGATCATCCACCAGGAACTGGCGCTCGCCCAGCAGCTCTCGATCGCCGAGAACATCTTCCTCGGCAACGAACTGTCGACCCGTGGGCTGATCGACTGGAACCGGACCAACCACGAGGCGGCCGAGTTGCTGCGTCGGGTGGGGCTGACGGAAAACCCGGTGACGCCGGTGCTCGACCTGGGCGTGGGCAAGCAGCAACTGGTCGAGATCGCCAAGGCGCTCTCCAAGCGGGTGCGACTGCTGATCCTCGACGAGCCGACCGCCGCGCTCAACGACGACGACTCCGCGCACCTGCTCGACCTCCTGCGCGGGCTGCGCAGCCAGGGGATCACCTCGGTCATCATCTCGCACAAGCTGAACGAGGTCCGGGAGATCGCGGACCGGATCACCATCCTGCGCGACGGGCGCTCGATCGAGACTCTCGATCCGGCCGTCGAGGAGGTCACCGAGGACCGGATCATCTCCGGCATGGTCGGCCGGGCCCTGGAGAACCGGTTCCCGCCGCACGAGTCGCGGGTCGGCGAGGAGGTCCTGCGGATCGAGGACTGGACCGTACACAGCCCGACCCAGCGCGGTCGGGTGGTGGTCTCGAAGGCCAACCTGACCCTGCGTCGGGGCGAGATCGTCGGGCTGGCCGGTCTGATGGGCGCCGGTCGTACCGAGCTGGCGATGAGCGTCTTCGGCCGCTCGTACGGCACGAACATCTCCGGCCGGATCTTCAAGGACGGCCGGGAGATCGAGCTGAAGTCGGTCCAGGAGGCCATCCGGCACGGCATCGCGTACGTGACCGAGGACCGTAAGCGGTACGGGCTCAACCTCATCGACGACATCAAGCGCAACGTCTCCGCTGCCGGGCTGCGCAAGCTCGCCCGCCGGGGGTGGGTGAACGAGAACGAGGAGTACCGGGTCGCAAACGACTTCCGGACCAGCATGAACATCAAGGCGCCGACCGTCGCGAGCATCACCGGCAAGCTCAGCGGTGGCAACCAGCAGAAGGTCGTGCTGTCGAAGTGGATCTTCACTGATCCGGACGTACTGATCCTCGACGAGCCGACCCGCGGCATCGACGTGGGCGCGAAGTACGAGATCTACTCGATCATCAACCGGCTCGCCGACGAGGGCAAGGCCGTGCTGGTCATCTCGTCGGAACTGCCCGAACTGCTGGGCCTCTGTGACCGTGTCTACGCCCTGTCGGCGGGACGGGTGACCGGCGAGGTCGATCGCAAGGACGCCACCCAGGAACGACTCATGCAGTACATGACCAAGGAACAGGAGTAGACCCGATGAGCAGCATCGCACCCGCGAGCGCCGATGCCGGTGCCGTGGTCGGCGTCGGCGACTCGCGGCAACCGGACGGCAAGCCGCAGCGACGACTCTCGCTGAACCTTCGGCAGAGCGGCATCTACGTCGCGTTCGCCCTGATCATCGTGTTGTTCTCGGTGCTGACCGGCGGTGACCTGCTACAGCCGCAGAACATCTCAAACATCATCGTGCAGAACTCGTACATCCTGATCCTCGCGATCGGGATGATCCTGATCATCATCGCCGGGCACATCGACCTGTCGGTCGGGTCGGTGGTCGCGGTCAGCGGTGCCATCTCCGCGGTGCTGATGGTCAACCATGACGTCCCCTGGCCCCTCGCACTGCTCATCACCCTGGTGATCGGTGGCCTGATCGGCGCCTGGCAGGGCTACTGGATCGCGTACTTCGGCATCCCGGCGTTCATCGTCACGCTGGCCGGCATGCTGCTCTTCCGCGCGCTGACCCTCACCGTCCTGGGTAACCAGGGCATCGGGCCGTTCCCGGAGCAGATCCGTACCCTGTCCAACGGGTTCACCAGCGGTTACTTCGGTAACATCGGCCTCGGGCCACTGGGCGGGGCGGACCTGTTCAGCCTCCTGGTGGGTGTGGTCGCGGTGGTCGGGATCGCCGGTACGCAGTGGCGTACCCGCAAGGCCCGGCTCGGCTACCAGCAGGTCGTGGACCCGCTGCCGCTGTTCCTCCTGAAGATCATTGCCGCTGCCGTGGTGGTCCTGGCGGTGGTGGTGCAGCTCGCCCGGTTCAAGAACCTGCCCTGGGTGCTGGTGCTGCTGGCGGTGCTGGTCCTCGGCTACTCGCTGCTCACCAACCGGGCGGTGTTCGGTCGCCAGATCTACGCCGTCGGTGGAAACGTCCAGGCCGCGACGCTCTCCGGCGTCAAGGTCAAGTCGGTGATCTTCTGGATCTTCGTCAACATGGGTGTGCTCGCCGCCCTCGCCGGGGTCATCTTCGCCGGCCGGCTCAACCAGGCCGGCCCGACCGCGGGTAACTCGTTCGAACTCGACGCGATCGCGGCCGCGTTCATCGGCGGCGCCGCGGTCCAGGGCGGCGTCGGCAAGGTGGTCGGCGCCATCACCGGTGGTCTGATCATGGGTGTGATCAACAACGGGATGTCCCTGATCGGTGCCCCCAGCGAGCGGGTGATGCTGGTCAAGGGCATCGTCCTGCTCGCGGCGGTGGCGTTCGACGTCTGGACCAAGCGGCGCGCCGGCCTGGCCAGCCGCTGACCGCAGGTTCCGCCGTAACGGCGGTCGGTGCCGAACCGGCACCGACCGCCGTCGGCGTTCATCAGCGGACCGGCCCCGGTCCCGCCCGTCGCCACGATCCGGCGAGGGGTCCGGGGAGACCCGGCGGTTCGCTCAGCGCCGCAGCATCGACAGCGCGTGCATGGCCGACCGGGCAGCCGTCACCCGACCGATGCCCTTGGAGGCGTACCGCAACCCGCCGGACGCCTGCCGCAGGGCGCCCGGTACGTGCCGCATGGCGCCCGACGCCTGATTCATGGTGCCCGGTAGGTGCCGCATCGCCCCCGAGGTGTACCGCGACAGGGACGACTGGCGGCTCCGCACCCCCCTGGCCCGTTGCAGCATGCCCTTGGCCACCTGGCCGGGTTTCTGCTGCTCCCCGGCGAGCGCGGTGATCACTATCAGCGCGCCGGTGAGGGCGGGAATCGCCCACTGGAGCACCCGGAGCTGCCGCTGGCTCGCCGCGATGTCCTTCGGGGTGGCGTGGTTCGGCTCGGTGATCCCGTCGACCGGTGGGCCATCGGCCTTCTGCAGTTTCATGCCGAGCATCCGGCTGTAGCCCGTCACCGCCAGCGCCGCGACGGTGAGGCCGGTCTTGACCAGGCTCATCCTGGCCACCCCGGCCTGGGCGATCACCCGTGGGCTCTCGGTCACCAACTCGCCCGCGGCGCCGGCCATGTGGGCACCGATCGCGGCGGCGTTGACCGGTGTCCACCGGGCCCAGCCGGCCGAGGCCACGCCGAGCCGTTCCTGCGAGTTGCCGACCCGTGCCGCCGCGCTGTTGACGCCGACCGCCCCCATCAGCGAGCCGCCGAACCAGGCCGCCAGTCCCAGGTCGTGCATCGAGCGCAACACCGTGTGTCGTTCGGACATCTGATCCCTCCCACCTGGTGAGGACCGGCGCTTACCCGCCGATCGCCGACCTAACCCGGCCGGGGCGTGAACGTCTCGGCTGCTCGACGGCGGACGGCGGCGAGGTGGACCGCCATCCGTCCCACGGTGATCAACGGCGGGGGTCGACGTGCACCTTGGGGCCGGGTCCGGCGTTGTCGGGCAGGCGACCGGCCAGCACCTCGCCGACCTGTTCCAGCCCGACGGTGGCAGCGACCAGCGGCCGGGGGTCGACGGCCGAGGCGGCGTACCGCTCGATGGTGCCG
This sequence comes from Micromonospora sp. NPDC004704, assembly GCF_053601675.1. Lineage (NCBI taxonomy): Bacteria > Bacillati > Actinomycetota > Actinomycetes > Micromonosporales > Micromonosporaceae > Micromonospora > Micromonospora sp. NPDC004704. Next base: position 79,126 of record NZ_JBSGCD010000028.1, read on the forward strand.
GCGAGCCCGGCCGAGGCGCCGAGGATCCCGACCGCCGTGACGTCCTTGAGCACCAGGGTCCGGGTGTCGAGCCGGCTCGGGGTCCCGGCCAGGCCGATGTAGACCACCCGGCCGCCGGGTTCCACCAGGTCGAGCGCGAGCGCCGGTACGGCCGGGTCGTTGGAGGCGTCGACGACCGCGTCCCAGGGCAGTGCCGGGATGCGGTCATCACCCCACACGCCGGCAAAACCCAGGGTGCGGGCGAAATCCAGCGACCGGGGCGACTTCCCCACCACGTGGACCTCGGCACCTTCGGCGCGGGCGAACTCGGCCACCAGCAGCCCGATGGTCCCGGGGCCCAGGACGAGCACCCGGTCACCCGGAGCGGGTGCGGCGGCCCGTACGGACCGCAGCGCGTTCCCGCCCGGCTCCACCAGGGCACCGGCGGTGTCGTCCACCGAGTCCGGCAGGGCGTGCAGGGCGCTCACCGGTACGGCCAACTGCTCGGCCAGTGCACCGGCGAATCCGCCCCGGATGCCGATCTCGCTGCGGTCCGCGCAGACGTGACCCAGGCCGCCCAGGCACCGCCGGCAGTGGCCACAGCCGAGCATCGTGTCGCCGGTGACCCGCCGGCCGAGCCACCGTGGATCGACCCCGCGCCCCACCGCCGCCACCGTGCCGCACCACTCGTGGCCCAGGCGCATCGGGTACCGGGCGTGGCCCTGGTGCAGGTACGCCATCTCGCCGGTGAAGAACTCGACGTCGGTGCCGCAGACCCCGACCCGGGACACGTCGACCACGACCTGGTCCGGTCCCGCCTTGGGTGGCTCGACCTCCTGCACGCCGGACCGGTGCGGGCCGGTGACCACGAAGGCCCTCAGACCGTCCGCCCTCCCCGTTCGACGATGGCCCGGATCGCCGGCAGATCCTCGACCAGGTCCCGCAGCGGGGTCCGGTACGTCAGCGCGCTGATGCTGACCGCACCGCTGGGTTCGGTCGGCGATGAGAGGAACAGGGGGAGTGCCAGGCAGCTCACGCCGGGCTCGTTCTCCTGGTCCTCGACGCCGTACCCGCGTTGTCTGGTCAGGGCCAGTTCGGCGCAGAGGTCCGCCACCGCCGTCCGGGTCCGCTCCGTGCGGGGTTCGAGGTGCGTCGAGCCTGCCCAGGCGCGTACGGCGTTGTCGTCGGGGAGGTGGTGGGCCAGGAGCAGCTTGCCCAGTGCGGTGCTGTGGGCGGGATTGCGCCCGCCGACGGTGGAGGTGAGCCGGACGGCACCGCTCGGCGGATCGATCTTCGACCGGTACACCACCGACCGCCCGTCGAGTACGGCGTAGTGCGCGGTCTCGCCGTGCCGGGCGGACAGCTCGCGCAGAATGGGGACGACCCGGAGGTGGTCCAGCCGGGCCTCATGGTTGGCGAAGGCGAGGCGGATGAATTCGTCGCCCAGCACGTACTGCCGGCGGTCGTCCTGGGTGGCGAAACCGGCTCGGCGCAGCGCGGCCAGTGCCCGGTGCACGGTGGGTTTGGGGCTGGCCACGGTACGCGCGAGGTCGTCCAGTGCGATGCCGTCGGGGTGCCGGGCCAGCTCGGCGAGGACGGCGAGGACCCGGTCGGAGCCGACGAGCGGACCCTCGGCGGGCCGTTCCGCCGTACCGGATCTTGCGGTAGCCTCGGCCACGTTCCGAATCGTAGACTGAGGTTCCAATAATTGGAAGGCGGTCACATGTCGGGGCAGCGCAGCGCGCAGTGGTACGGCGGAACCGACCGCAACGCCTACATCCACCGCGCCTGGATGCGCCGTGGCCTGCCCGCGCACGCCTTCGACGGCCGTCCGCACATCGCGATCGCGAACACCGCCTCGGACCTCACCCCGTGCAACAGTCACCTCAACGAGGTGGCCGAGAGCGTCAAACAGGGCGTGTACGAAGCCGGCGGCATCCCGCTGAACCTCCCCGTCGTGTCGCTCGGCGAGACGCAGGTACGCCCGACCGCGATGCTCTGGCGCAACATGGCCGCGATGGCGACCGAGGAGATGCTGCGGGCCAACCCGATCGACGGCGTTGTGCTGCTCGGCGGCTGTGACAAGACGATCCCGTCCCTGCTGATGGCCGCCGCCTCGGTCGACCTGCCCGCCGTGGTGGTCCCCGGTGGCCCGATGCTGACCGGGACCTTCCGGGGTGTGCCGCTGGGCTGCGGCACCGACGTGTGGAAGCTCTCCGAGGAGGTCCGCGCCGGCACCCTGTCCGAGGAGCAGTTCCTCAGGTCCGAGTCGTCCATGATCCGCAGTCGCGGGCACTGCAACACGATGGGCACCGCGTCCACCATGGCGCTGGTCGCCGAGGCCCTCGGCACCACCATTCCCGGATTCGCCGGCACCCCGGCCCCGGACAGCCGCCTGCTCGAACGGGCGCACGACACCGGCCGGCTCGCCGTCGAACTGGTCGCCGAGCAACGCCGCCCGAGCGACCTGCTCACCCGGGGCTCGTTCCTGAACGCGATCGTCGCACTCGCCGCCATCGGCGGATCGACCAACGCGGTCGTGCACCTGCTCGCCATCGCCGGCCGGCTCGGGATCGAGCTGACCCAGGACGACTTCGACCGTACCGGTGGGGGTGTGCCGTTGCTGGTCGACCTCCAGCCGGCGGGCCGGTTCCTGATGGACGACCTGTACCGCGCCGGTGGGCTGCTCGCCGTGCTGCGCGAGGTCCGCGACCTGCTCGACCCGGACGCGCTCACGGTGACCGGTCGCCCGCTGGTCGACTACCTCGACGAGGCCCGGATCTGGGACCACGAGGTCATTCGGGTACGCGACCAGCCGCTGCTCCCGCACGCCGGGATCGCGGTGCTCTACGGCAACCTGGCCCCGTCCGGCGCGATCATCAAACCCGCGGCGGCATCACCGCACCTGCTGCGCCACCGTGGCCGGGCGGTGGTCTTCGACTCCATCGAGGACCTGCACGCCCGGATCGACGATCCGGATCTCGACGTCGACGCGGACTCCGTGCTGGTCCTGCGCGGGTGTGGACCGCGCGGGTATCCGGGCATGCCCGAGGTGGCGAACCTGCCCCTGCCGACCAAACTGCTGCGGGCCGGCGTCCGCGACATGGTACGGATCTGCGACGGCCGGATGAGCGGCACCGCGTACGGCACGGTGGTGCTGCACGTCGCCCCGGAGGCGGCGGTCGGTGGCCCGTTGGCGCGGCTGCGTACCGGTGATGTTGTCGTGCTCGACGTCGAAGCCCGTCGCCTGGACGTCGACCTGCCCGAGGGGGAGTGGGAGTCGCGCCCGCCGGACGCGGCGACCGTACGGGCGTACGCGAACCCGCAGCGCGGCTGGGAACGGCTCTACGTCAACACCGTCCAGCAGGCCAACACCGGTGCCGACCTCGACTTCCTGATCGGGTCCAGCGGCGACGAGGTAGCCCGCGAGTCCCACTGAACTCCTATCGACCGGAGCGTGCCTCCACGCAGCGGCGGAGGTTGCTCAGGTGCGTGCGCCAGCCGGCCCGGTGTTCGTCGGTGAGTCGGGCGCCGTCCGGATGCCGGTCGAGGCCGTGCTCCCGTACGTGTACCACGGTGCCGTGATCGCCGGCGAGGAGGCGGAACTCGACCTCGGTGGAGTCGTCCCACCCCTCGTCGGCCCAGCGCAGGCGCAGCAGTTCGTCGGCGACCAACGCGGTCACCGCACCCCGGGTGCGAACCGGATTCCCGTCCGGCCCGGCCCAGGTTTCCGTCACCGGGCCGCCGACCACCGGTTCCAGCTCGAGATAGTCCCACCAGCCGGTACGCCGCTCGGCGACGACCAGCGCCGCCCAGACCTCGGGTGCGGGGGCGGCGATCTCCATCGTCTCGTGTACCACCAGGTCGTCGTCGAACCGGTCATCCATGGGCGAAAACTCTATCGATCCGATTCACCACCGGCAATTCACCCGACGGTCGGGCAATTCCGAGTCGTATTCACGTAATCGATGTCCGGGGCGGGTGGCTTTCATCTCGCGTACAGGTTTCTTGAAGGTTTCTCCCGGTCAGGGGTGCTGCAATGGATGGGCTGCCGGGAGTAGGTCGCCGGCGGTTGTTCGGACCTCGGACCGAAGGAGCACCTGATGCGCTGGCTGTCCCGGCGGCGGTCGCCCGCCGATGACCACACGCCCACGAAGCTCGACCGGGAGGGGACCGCCGCCGACCTCGCGGCGCTGTCCGCGTTCATCGACGACCGACGCGGCGTCGAGTTGTACCTGGAACCGGAGACGACGGCGACCGACACGACCGTTGTCGCGATCGCCGACGACGGCGAGTGGATCCGCCGCCGGACGGGTTCGCCCCGGGTCGCGCAGCGGCTGGCGCACCGGCACTCGGTGCCGATCTACGAGGCCGCCCGGGTCGGCTACCCGGAACGGATGCGGGCCTGGAACCGCCAGCACCCCGAACGCCGAATGCGCTGACCCTCTCGGCGATCTTGCAGTTGTGGTGGCTCACAAAGGTCTCGAATCCGGCATCCTGGGCGCCACAACTGCAAGATCGCGGGTGGGTGGGTCTGCCGCCGACGTAGCCCTCAGGGTCTGCGGGGGCCTCCTCCCCTAGAATCTTTCGGTGCCGGGTGATTTCGTCCGCCCGTCGTGACCAGGGGAGAGATCAGGATGATCTTCATTACCGCGAAGTTCCGGGTGCTGCCGGAGCACGCCGACCGGTGGCCCGAGATCGCCGCCGACTTCACCCGCGCGACCCGTGGTGAGGCGGGCTGCCTCTGGTTCGACTGGTCCCGCAGCCTCGACGACCCGACCGAGTACGTCCTGGTCGAGGCGTTCCGTGACGGCGACGCCGGTGGGGCGCACGTACAGTCCGAGCACTTCCGGCAGGCGCAGCGGACGCTTCCGCAGTATCTGGCCGAGACGCCCCGGATCGTCAACGCCACCGTCCCGCAGGACGACTGGTCGCTGTTGGGTGAACTGGCCGTACCCGAGCGCTGATCACCGAGGGGTCGAATTGATGCAGAAACATTTGTGAATCTGATCTGATCTCCGGCAGAAATGATCTGCTGGTTGGCTGACGCCCAATATTCGCCGGTAAGGAGCGAAGGGGTGGTTATGGCCGTACCTCCAGCGCCCACGGATCAGGAACTCGACGTCTACATCAGAACCCGCTACGCCCTGCTGGGCATCGACATCTCGGTACTGCCGGAAGACGACCCGGCCGCCCCGATGGACCAGGCGAGGGTCTTCTCCTCTGCCCGCAGCGTCATCCGCCAGGATGCCGTGATCAATGCCTACCCGACCGATCAGCAGGCCGACGTGCCGGCCCTCTACCCCGTCCAACTCGCCCAGTGGACGGGAGCGCTCGATGACTGAGCCGCTGGTGCCCCACCGGGCCGACCGGATCACGGACGGCACCGGACAACCGCAGGACCTCACCGTCGACCGGCGCTGGTTCATGTCCCGGATGGCCGGGCTCTGGGCCGCCGCGGCGTCCGCCGGAGCGGCCGGCGGCACGCTCTTCGCGGCCACCCCGGGCAGCGCGGCCCCGGCCCCGACCGCCGCCGGTCGCTCCGGACCGGGTACGCCGAAGGACTGGTGGGACGGCGCGCTCGCCCGGACGATCCGTCCCGAGGCGCTGGCCGACCCGACCGAGCTGACCATCAGCGAGGCGGCTGCCGCGTTCCGGCGCAGGCTGCTCAAGCCGGTGGACCTGATGGACGCCTACCTCGACCGGATCAACCGGTACGAGGCCAGGTACCAGGCGTTCCTCTGGCGCCGCCCGGACGCCGAACTCCTCGAACTCGCCCGCCGTACGAAAATCCACAGTGGATCGACCGCGCTCGCCGGCATCACCACCGCGGAGAAGGACAACTACTACACCGCGGGCATCCCCACCACCGCGATGTCCCCGGTCTACCAGGGATTCGTCCCGGCGTATGACTCGACGGTGCACGCCCGGCTCAGGACCGACGGCGCGATCATGATCGGCAAGGCGGCCATGGGTCCGCTCGCCTCCGGCCGGGCCCGGCTGCCCGACGGCACCGCGACCACGTACAACGCCTGGACACCCGACGACATCCGGTACAGCCCGAGCGGATCGTCGGGCGGCACCGCCACGGCAGTCGCGGCCCGGCTCGCCACCTCCGGCACCGGGACCCAGACCGGCGGTTCGATCACCTCGCCCTCGAACGCGCAGAACCTGACCGGTCTCAAGCCGACCTTCGGTCGCACCTCCCTGTACGGCATCGTCCCGCTGACCATCACCCACGACCATCCGGGACCACTGGCCCGAGACGCCATGGACGCCGCGATCATGCTCCAGTCGGTGGCCGGTCCGGACCCCAACGACCCCCGTACGCTCGGCCTGCCTGAGGTGCCGAACTACATCAGGTCGGCCGAGGTCTACTACTGGAAGAAGCGGATCCGGGTCCGTTGGGAAACCACCCTCGGCTACCCGCCGGACTACCTCACCGGCGCCAACGAGGAGACCAGGCCGCTGCGCGAGGCCATGCTGGCCGCAATGCAGACGGTCGGCGTGACCGTACGGGAGGTGCCGTACCCGGAGGGCTGGAGCGAGCTGACCGGGACGGTGACCAGCACCTCCGGCGAGGGCACCAACCTCTTCCTGCCGGTCCTGCAAAGCGACGTACGGCTGTTCGCCGATCGTCTCACCGGTTTCCTCAACGGCCAGTTCCGCAGTGCGGACAGCTACCTCAAGGCGATGGAGGCGCGTTACCTCCTGCTCAAGCGCACCCTGTCGCAGTTCTTCGGCCAGTGCGACGTACTGCTGATCGGGACGGCGGTGGACCGGATCGGACTGCCGATGATGGCGTTCCCCTACGGCCTGGGGGTCGACCAGACGACCGGGCTGACCGTGCCGAGGGGCACGACCATCGCGGCGCCGCCGTTCGGGGAGGAGCGGCTGCTCGCCGTCGTGGCGGCGTACCAGGCGGTCACCGACCACCACCTGCGACGGCCACCGGATCCGTCCGGACCGGTCGGTGCCGGGGCGCGGGTCGCCGCGCCGTACAAGGTGCCCGCCGACTACGACGCCACCGAGGAGAGCTGACCAACCTTTCGGTGTTCCCGTTCATCCGATGGATCGCAATCTGAGCCGCCGTGCCGGTGGGCGCGTCAACCACCCGAGGAAACGCTCGTCCAACTCCTCGGGGGTCGCGTCCACCAGCTCCGCCCCCGCAAGCCTCCGGTACTGCTCCATGTAGGTCCGGAGGTTCTGCGGTTTTCCGTCCGCCACCGCCAGCAGCCGCCGCCGGAAGAACCGGCACGGCCACGGGTCGAGACAGTCACGACAGCGCCAGTCCGGGCGGTGCCGATGCTGGGCCATCACGTCTTCGTCGTCGTCATCCACGGCGCAGCCCCGCTCGCTCCCGGCCACCGCTCCGCTGGCTCGGAATCCTGACGGTGACCGGGGGAGGAGGGGTGGGTGGATCCGCTCGCTCTCGCATCTCACGGAGGGCTGACACCCTGACCCACGGCAGTACGTAACGGCCGTCCGACCCGTCCGCCTCCACGACAACGCCGAGGAGGTTCACCCATTCGAGCCCCGGAGTGTCGGCACCCTCCGGAAGCCGGAGAACTCGCATCCGCAGCGGGCTGCTGCCCTCTCCCCGGTAGTCGAGGGGCGCGATGTCGAGCACGTCGCCGACCGCGACACAGGGCCCAATGTGAGTCATGCGGCTACTCCCATGCGTCCGGCCAACTCGACTATCCGTGGTGGCGGGCCGCCCCTCGCCAGCCTCAGGACGTCACCCATCAGTTCGCGAGCCAGCGGCCGGCTACGAACCTCCTGCGGGGCGATGCCGTCGGCGGCCAGCATCAACGCCGCCGCGTTGTCCATCTCCCCGAGGTGTGCGTGAGCGCGAGCCACGGTCAGCAGGTGGTGACCGTGACGTTCGGGGACCTGGCCCCGGAGCGCCTTCCCGTTGATCCGCTCGTGCAGGGCTATCGCGTGCTTGCCTTCGCCGAGTTCGACAGCGGCCAGCACGCGGTGAAGCTCGACGGCGGTCGGACCGAACCCGGTGTGGTACTCGTTGCGGTCGGCGCCGAGCAACGTCGCCGCGTCCTGGGCGCCGGCGATCAGCTCCCGAACGGTGAACGTGTCGCCCAACCGGGCGGCAGCCGTCGCGGCCCGGAGGAGCAGGGTGCCGTACACGGAAAGCCGTACCGGATCGCTCTTGGCCTGTGGGGGAATGCGTTGGGCGATGGTGACAGCCACCTCCATGGCCGACCGGGGACGGCCGAGGCCGAGCAGGGCGGAACCCATCACGGAGGCGGCCACCCCGACCAGGTACGGGTCGGCGGCCCGCATCGATCGCTCTGCGGCCCGGTCCGCGGTGAGCCAGGCCAGGTCATGCTGGCCCAACTTCCGCAGCAGGTCGGATGTGACCTGGTAGACCTGGCTGAGCAGCCCGGCGGCCTCCTCGCCGGGTGCGTTCCGGTAAACGGTGTCGGCGGTCTGTGCGTCGACCAGGAGCCGGGGCAGCGCCTTCACCAGCAGGTCATACCGGGCATGTTCGAAGGTCAGGCGGGCGTGGGTGACGACCTTCCGCAAATCGTGCAGCGCGGGCGGGTTGAGCCGGGCCTGGAAATATCCCGCCACGGCGACGTACCGCTCAAGGCTGCCCCGGAGGGCTTCCAGGTCATCCGAGCTGACCCCGCTCGACACGACCGCACCGCGTTCCGCAGGCTCCTTGCCGAGCAGCAGCGCGACGTCGATGCTCAGGACTTCCGCGATCTCGTACAGCACGGAGAACTTGTCGAGCCGACGTAACCCGCGCTCGGTTTTGTCCACCCAACTCTTCGACTTGCCCATGCGGTCCGCGAACACCTGTTGTGACAGCCTCCGCCGCCCGCGCCAGTAGGCGACCCGCCGACCGACGTGATCGGTGGCCGCCGGGGCCGCGATCTCGACGACGCTAGACATCGGCGCGGTGGATCGGGTTGCGCCGGACGTCGCCGGGCTTGCCGGGCCGCCAGCCGTCGCGGGGCGGCACCGGGTAGCCGGGTCCGCCGTTGCGAGGCCGTGGACGTGGTCCCGCTACCGGAGGCAACTCGGGGCGTGGGGTCGCGGCATTCATCCCCGAGTCTCGTTTCCCCCGGTCGGTCCGATAGCCGAGGCGCTGACCGAACGTGAGTAGCGGTCCGAGGAACAGCGTCGGCCCAGCCCACGGTGGGCGCGCGGGCGGCGGCGGGGACGCGGGCGGTGCGGGTGGCTGCGGTACGGCGGCCCCGAGGGACCACGGCCAGATACAGCCCCACCAACGGCGGACCAGGAACATCTCGACACCTCCTGTCGACTGCGGGAAGGGGCGCTCCCACCTCCCTCTCGGGAGCGCCCCCGCTGACGCAGCCGCCGGGCTCGAACCTCCACCGACCACGCCTCCTCACCGATCACCCTGCCCTGGGTGGGCGGACATGCACACTCCGTTGATGTATGGTCCCTCGAAGGTCACGGACATCCATTAGGGAGGCTGGATGAACCACGCACTCGTAGCGGCGATGGCTGAGGTGGGCGAGACCACCGACTCTCTCGCAGCTCAGTTGGGCGTTGATCCGAAGACGGCAGGGCGTTGGATCACCCCTGGACGGATACCTCAGCCCAGGCGACGATTCAAGATCGCCGAGATCCTGAAGAAGGACGTTGGTGACCTTTGGCCGGACGTCCTGCGGCGAAAGGAGCCTGTCTGGTTCCGCCAGTGGGCCGAAAATGAGCGCGAGGCGAAGGCGCTGCGGAGCTTCCAAATACTGTGGGTGCCGGGCCTGCTCCAGACCGAGGCGTACGTGCGGGCGACGCTGGAGGGCGAGGACCTGACCTCCGCGGAGGTCGAGCAGCTCGTCATCGGTCGCCTCGCGCGGCAGTCCATCCTGCGGCGGGACCGGCCGCCGCTCCTGATCGCGGTCATCGACGCCGGGGTGCTCTACCGCTCCGCGTACGGTGACCGCGAGCTGATGCGCGAGCAGTGCGCCTACCTCGCCGAGTGCGCCGAGTTGAAGACAGTGCAGATACACATGATTCCCAGGGACATCGGCATGTACCCCGGCCTCGGCGGACCGTTCACGATCGCCGAGATGCCCGAAGGCGGGCGGGTCGCCCACGTCGACAGCCAGGCCGAAGCGCAGATCGTCGAGAAGCCGTCGAAGATTGCTACCCTGGAACGACGGTGGGAACGGATCCGGGGGGAGGCCCTCCCGCGAGCACAGTCCCTAGAACTGATCAGGGAAGCGGCGGCATCATGGACGTGAGCGGCGCACAGTGGCGCAAGAGCACCAGGAGTGGCAACAACGGCGGCGACTGTGTGGAGGTCGCTGACAACCTCGCGGGCGTGGTGCTCGTCCGTGACACGAAGAACCGCGACGGTGGCACGCTGACCTTCGCGCCCGAGGCGTGGCAGGCGTTCGTGGGGCTAGCCAAGCAGCACTGACTACAGCTTCTACATGCCCCCGTGCCACCCCGTACGGGGGCATCGCCGTCTCCGCGATCCGTGCGGCACCGCCCTGGGTGACCTCCTCGGGTGACGGAAGTCCCGGGATTGTGTCGTTGCCTGGTTGGCTCCGGGCGGTTGTCGCGAAGGGGCGGGCGACTTTCCGATGGTCGCCCCTCGACGCTGACGTTGCCGCCCGGTGTCGCCGCGACCGGCCGATTCGAGCAGCTGACGTTGCCGCCGCCGGTGCCCGTAGGCTCGCTAGCCTGACCTCAGGAACCGGGTCACCTCGGCGAGGAACTGGTCGCGCCCGTGGTCGCCGCGGTCGAGGTGCGCGTAGTGGGTCGCCCCGGCCAACTGCACGCTACGTACGCTGCGGGCGTGCACGAGATGCTCCGCCAGCGTCGTGGGGTCCTCTGGTCGGCTCCAGAAGTCGTACTCGCTGCGCAGCACGAGCGTGTGTGCGGTCACCAGGCTCGCGTCCCATAGTTGACGGCCGGTGGCCAGGTAGAAGCTGTCCTCCAAAGCGCCGGACGGCGCGCGGAAGCTCGCCGGTTCGCGGCTGCTGCTGGTCGGGTCGGAATCCAGCGCCGCCTGCTGATAGGCCGCCGCGACCGCCGGGTCGCGCCAGACGCTCTTGTCCGGCGTCGGGATGCTGTCGTCCCACGACGGCAACAGGCTCGCCGCGGTGCTGGTGCGGTAGGCGCCGTAGTTGGCCGCGTTGAAGCGGCCGGGCCGGTTCGGGTCCTCGTAGCTGCTACCCCGTCCCAGGGTCGGATGAGTGTCGCTCGCCCCGTAGAGGGAGTTGTAAAGCAGCAGATGGCTGACCCGCGCCGGGTTGGCAGCGGCGTACTGGCCGAGCCAGTGGCCGCCGGTGGCCCAGCCCAGCAGCGCGACCCGGCCTGACGGGTTGCCTGCCCGGTTCCGCGCGCTGATCATGTCGACGACGGCGGCCACGTCGCGCACCACCGCGTCGGAACGGACCGCTGGCGGGTTGGCCTGCGCCGGTTCGGACAGCTCCGGCGGGCGGGTCGAGCCGCCGTAGCCGCGCGCGTCCATCACGTAGACGCGGTGCCCGGCAGCGGCGAGGTCTACGGCGAGCGAGCCGCCGGGCACCGGCAGGTCGAAGCTCGCCGGCCCGGGTACCCGGGCACCGTGCAGCAGCAGGACCGGCGGGCGAGTGGGGGACGGACGCGGGTCCCGTGGCCGGATCTCCCGCACGGCGATACGGACGCCCGGGTCGCTGGTCACGTGCAGATCGCTGCGGACCGGGGCTGCGCGGGGGGCGTCGGCGCGGGTGGTGGCCGAGGCGGCGGTACCGCCGAGGAGCAGGGCCGAGACGGCGGCCCCTACCACTGTTGGACGGCTGATGGGCATGGCGGGCGCTCCTTCGGTGAACGGGTCCCGCGCCGTGCGACCGCGCGGGAACCCATGCCGCCAATATGCTGGCTTGGTATGCCGTACCGGACGTCACATATCTCGAACCGCACCGATTGATATCTTCCGTGTATCGCCCAGCTCTGCACAGGCCATCAGGGGAGGGAGCGACGATGGAACTGCGGCATCTGCGGTACTTCTTCGCCGTCGCCGGGCACCTGCACTTCGGCCGCGCCGCCGCCGAACTGGGTATCCACCAGCCACCGCTGAGCCAGCAGATCCGGGCGCTGGAGTCGGAAATCGGCGTCGACCTGTTCGACCGCCGTTCCCGGCGGGTCCACCTCACCCCGGCCGGGATCGCGTTCCGGCCGGACGCCGAACGCGCGCTCGCCCACGCCGCCGCCGCAGTCCGTGCCGCCCAGCGCGCCGGGCGCGGACAGACCGGCACCCTCGCGGTCGGCTTTGTCGGCTCGGCCACCTTCACCCTGCTGCCCCGGCTGTTGCGGGCGGCCCGCGACCGCCATCCCGACGTCACCCTCAGCCTGCGCGAGCTCACCACCACCCAGCAGGTCGACGGGCTGCGCGACGGCACCCTCGACGTCGGCCTGCTCCGCCCGCCGCTGCCCGACGCCGACACCGACTTCCTGCATGTCGAGGCGGTCGGCAATGAACGACTCGTCGTCGCCCTGCCCGCCGACCACCCCCTCGCCGGTGACCGGGTCGTCGACGTGCGTCAACTGGCCGACGAGCCGTTCGTCCTCTCGCCCCGCCACCTCGGCCCCGGCCTGCGCGACCAGATCGTCGACTACTGCCGCCGGGCCGGGTTCACTCCGACCGTCGCGCAGGAGGCCATTCAGATGCAGACCATCATCGGCCTGGTCGCGGGCGGACTCGGCGTATCCCTGGTGCCCGCGTCGGTATCCCGGCTACGGCGCGACGACGTCGCGTTCCGGCCAGCCCGCCCGGCCACCCACGTCATCGAACTGGCGGTCGCGTACCGCCGCATCGAATCCAACCCGGCCACCGCCAACCTCGTCGCGCTCGCCCGCGACCTGGCCCGGTCGGCGCCGGTGCGGCCCCGGCGGCCGGCCTCGCGCTGAGGGCGTACGCGAAGCGGCCCTGCTAGGCAGAGCCGGACACCATGGACACGCGGATGGACGCTCAGGTGACGAAGAGGCCGCATCGTCTCTCATCACCCCCGCCATAACCCTGTCCACCGCGAGGCTTCATGAGCGGGCCTCATTGCGGTCGGCGTCCGAAACTGCTGAGGAGAGTGCGTTTCGAAGGCCGGCAAGCCATAGCGGGAGGACGTTTCACTGCATGGCGGTGGCCGGCGGGTGCCCGAAGGATTCGGGGCAGCGGAAGGTGTACAGCGAGTAGCCACGCCCAATCTGCACGCCGACGGTGTCCGGGGACGCGTTCGGGTCCTCCTCTGACGGCCGCCAGCTGCAATGCATACCGTTCCAGTCGGCCGAGGCGGCAGTGAAGGTCAAGGTCATCGCGGCGCCGCAGACATCACAATCCATCGGGTACGGGTCGGTCAACGACCAGCTCGCGTACCCGCCGACCTTCCATCCCGGCGCCAGCGACAGGTCGCCGTGGTAGTCGGGACGGCTTTCCTCGTCCTCTTCCCACTCGTTGAGCCGCTCGCGCAGGTCATCGGGGAGCAGGTCGGCGTACTGGTACTCGCGAACCTGTTCGGGGTGCACCACGCACGGAACCGGTAGGTACATGTCGCTGACCACCCTCGGCTCGGGAGGTGCTTCGAGTAACGGGCCGACGGCGGAGCTGTCGCGCCAGTAGAGAAAGACTCGAGGGCTGTAGTGCCGGTCCGAGTGGTCCACCGGGCACCACAGCACCTGGAGCAGGTCGGTGCCGTCCGGGCCGGCGTAGTCCGGGATGTCCCGGCGGTAGAGTTGCGCGACGGGGACCAGCGGGATCCAATCCTCGATCAGGTGATTTACATCCAGGGCGTCGGCCGCGTCGAGTTCGGCCAGTTCTTCGGCGGTCAGGAAATCCCCGCCCGGCAGCGGTTCCCGGGCGTCCGCGGTCGCCAGGATCTCCCGTCTGCGCCGCACGGCGGCCGGCGTGCTGAGGTTGTACGGCTCGTGCGCCCCAGTGCCGTCACAGACCGGCCACACCTCGTCTGCCGGCCACAACAGCGGCCCGCCGACCGAGCTGTCCACAACGGTCGGAGCACCGGGCCTGGGGTGCAGACGGGTTGCGGTGGTGGAATGTTCCCGCAGGTCGGGGAAGACTCCGGTGATGTTCACGGGACGCGGGGGTGTGGTGCGGGCCATAGCAGTGGATTTTAGGGTCCGCGTCCTGGACCCAGGTTCTTCGCAGTGCTCGGCGCGAACGATGTCGCGGAGATCGGCCCGTCGGTCTGGCCCGTTCCCAGTCCAGGGTCTACGCGCACGGCGAGTTCGACATCGCCGTAGACACCACAAGCACCGGTCCTGATGCATGTGCAACCGCGATCGCAGAGGCACTCGGCGCGCTCCCGTCGCCAAAGGCGTTCGATCGGCTCCGCCGTCGTGACATCTGACTGCCCACTCATGCCGCTGACAGCGCGGGTGGCCCCTGGCTCGTCGGCTGGGGTCCCGGGCGCCATGTGATGTTCGGTGACCTGGATCCCGCCCAGCCGGAGCCGTCGTTGTCCGAGCTGGCCTCCGTTCTGCTGAGGTTGCTGGACAACGGCTGGATGGAGATGCGCCGCTACGTGTGGGTTGCCGACGACGGTCGGGAGGGCTTGGCGCACGGCGATCCTGTGTCAAGGCACCAGTTGCCGGTGCTGCTGGCAGACCCGGCCAGTTGGGAGTACCCGGATGGTCCGAGTTGGGTCGGCGCGCTGACGCTGGTGGAGACCGAAGCCGGCAGGACGATCAGGCGGATCTCCGCCGATGGGATTGCTGCGGGCGGCGTCGTATAGCGAGCGACTCGACGTCCTGCAACGGCATCCGCAACTGCCGCCGACCGGGCATGCAAGCGCCAGGGTTCCCATCACCCGTGGTAGCCGTCAGTGACCGCGCATCTAGGTGTGAGGACATCCGGTCCTGCCGATGTGCGGATATCCAAACCTGGCTCCAGCAGGGGGACGCCGGCCCGGCGGTGGCGGAGGGGCGTGCCATGTGAGGTGGTGCCCAGGGTGACTTAGCGTCGGATGGCGGGAGACTGTCACGCCCAGAGCTGTGAGAGCCGGGTGGTGACATCCCTCCCGGTTACTCGACTTATGAGCCTGTTGGACCAGTGTGGAACCATGCCCGGGTGCGGCCCTGTTTCACGGGTGGGAGGAGAGTGGACGAGACAGAGGCGGTGCGCGACTTCGAAGCGTGCGTGGCGGTCGCGTGGTCCCGGCTGCTGGGCTCGGCGTGGTTGCTGACCGGCGGCTGGGATGGTCACCGCGTCGCGTTGTGGACCCACTCGCGGACCGGGCCAGGCCGGATCGTGGGCTTGGCCGACGGAACGGCGTGGGGAGTTCGGCGGCGGCGAGTCCTCCTCGACTGGTACGACGACAAGCACGCAATCGTACGGCGAGCGCCTGGTGAGGCCACTGTTGCAGATCGTGGACCTCGCCGGAGCCGTGGTCCGGTCGGTAACCGGGCGCATAGAGGGGGCCGTTTGATGAGTCCGATCTACCTCGTCACGGCCTGTTTTCCGCCCGCCACTATCAAACAGCGCTCTAGTACGGACGGCTCAACATTCAGAATGAGGGGTGGTGAAGACGTGACGGGCCTCAGTGGCGACGGCGTCGACGTTCCGGCCCTGCGGATCGTGACGCTCCATGCGTTGGCATGTGGGGCCGTCTCGGTCGCGGCCGTGTGGGCTGTCGGGCTGTGGACGGCAGACCAGGACTGGACCATGTCAATAGCTCCGACGTTCATCTCCCTCGCCGCGTCACTCTGCGCCGCATGTGTCATCACCGCGTTGTCACCGCTGCTATCGGTGTTGGTGATGCGACGGAGGGAACTTGGAGCCCATCTGACGCATGCCCTGGTGCCGATCCTGCTGGTAGTCCTGATTCCGATTGGGGTGGCCATCGGCGGCCCGGTACGCGACCGGTGGGAAACCACCGGCTACTGGGCCGTGTTTGCGTTGTGTGTGCACGTCGCGTTGGCGTTGGCGACTCGTCGGCGGCTGCCGGGCTTGGCCCGAGTGGGCGCCGTGCTCGCTGTGGCGGCCATGTTCGTCGCCGTCGTCGGCATCGAGCGAGCCAGCCAACTGCGGTGGCGAGTCGACGATTTTCGCGCTCTCGGCGTGCCGCTGGTCGTTCCGGAGATCCCCGGCTTCGAACTGACCTACGCGTATCCTGGCCAGCCGGGCCACCCGGACCTCTTTCTCGAGCTCTCCGATCGACCAGCCAGGCCCTACGGCCGCACGGTCACCGTACTCGTCCAGAGGACGGCGGGCACTGGCTACCCGACCTCTGGAAGGGTGTCCTGCTGGGGGCGCGCGGACGACCGACTCGTGTCCAACGACGGGGGCCTGGTCTATTGCCTGGCGGAGAAGGGGTTTGAAATGCACATACGACCTGACCCACAAATGCCGAGCCTCGCGCCGCTGGCACCCCAGGTCACCCTTAGACGGGTACAGGCACAGCTACTTGCCGAACTGCCCGGAACCGACTGGCAGCGCTCAACTGGTTGGACGACCGACTGAGAACGGCTGGAGGTCGTTGCGAGCGCACAGCCGGGCGGCGATCCGGCGACCGTCGCCATGTGACGATGGCTCTCCAGCACGACAACGTTCCGCCGCGTCTCGGCGGGCACCGGTGTTGCCGGCCCGGCAAGAATGCTCGGGAAATGGGATCGCTGCGCTACACGTGAGTCTCGTCGGCCGGCGGACCGCTGCTCGTCGCTCCGCAATCGGCACTGTCGCTGTGGACCGGTGTCGACAGCAGGGATGAATCCCTGTAAAACTCGGAGGACTGCGACCGGGTGTGCGCGATCCGACGGCTACGTCGGGGGTGGTCGCCATCGGCCAGCGGCGGGCGCTGGTACTAGACGAGTAAGTCCTAACTGAGTTAGTGGTCGTAGGCGATGAGTGACCTGGTCACGGGCTGGCCGGTGGTCCGGTTGTGCCAGATCGCGGCGG
>NZ_JBSGCD010000029.1:0-92563 GCF_053601675.1 Micromonospora sp. NPDC004704
CACACCCATGTCCTCCAGTGGGCGGGCAGCGATACCGGGCCTGCTCGGTGGTGGCTCCAACCTGCCGCCCGCCGCACCGGTCGACTCAGTTGAAGTTCAGGTACGGCTGGACCACCGTCATCCGGTAGCCGGCCGCCCACATCTCCCCGTTCTTCGCCATCAGTTCCGGGAAGGTCCAGGCGGTGACGAACGGCCGCCCGTCGCCGCCCGGCTCCCAGATCGCGTCGTAGCGCAGGGCGCCACCGATGGTCCGGTAGACGTTCAGGTACTTGATCCGGTAGCCGATCGCCCAGTTGTTGGAGTTCGCCTGGATCATCTCGTCCCAGGTCGCGCCGAGGATCGTCGGCCGGAGGTCCGTACCCGGCATCCAGATGCCGATGTAGCGGATGTCGTTGACGAACGCGCCGGGCTGCCTCACACCGCTCGCCTGGATCAACCGGTAGCCCTGGGCCCGCATCCGGGTGTCCTCGGCCCGGAACCCCTCCGGCGTCCAGTCGACCACGAACCGGCGGCCGTCGGTGCCCGGCTTCCAGATCGCGTCGTAGAGGAACGTCCCGTTGGCCGGGTAACGGTTGATCCGCCAGGCCCGCAGGCCCTGCGCCCAGTAGACCGAGTTCTGCTCGAAGAACTGGGCCTCGGTCCAGCCGACCACGAACGGGCTGAGTCCGGTGCCGGGCTTCCAGATCGCGTCGTAGCGCAGTTCGCCGTTGTCCAGCTTCACCTGGGTCAGCGAGTCGATCCGGTAGCCCTGGTCGAACAGTTCCGAGTTGCGCTGGAGGAGCTGGCCTGCGGTGTGGGTGTGTGCCGTGGGCCGGCCGTCGCCGCCCGGCTCCCAGATGGCGTTGAATCGCACCACGGACGCGGCGACCGCCGCCCGGTCCGCCGGTGCCGGTCGGGCCGCCGCCGGGCCCGCGGCCACCGCGACAACGGCGGTCAGGCCCATGAGTACGCCGATCGTGCTGGTCAGGGCACTGACCCTGCCCCTGGTAAAGATCTTGGACATCCCGGATTCCCCCTCGTTGATTGTTACGGCGGGCACCGTTCGGAACCCGCTGCATCGATGTCTAGTCGCCGACTCGTTGTCCGGCTTCGGGTCGGCGGGCCGGACAATCAACTGCGGACAAGCTGGACCGAAATGGACCTTGGAGGGCTGGGTGCCACGGCCGGAGGGTGAGCTGGGTCCGGGCGACCCGGAGATCATGGAATTCGCGGCCGGGCTGCGCCTGCTGCGGGAGAAGGCCGGCCGGCCGGGCTACCGGGAACTGGCCCGGCGGGCGCACTTCTCCGCCACCACCCTGTCGGAGGCCGCCGGGGGCAGGCGGCTGCCGACGCTCGCGGTCACCCTGGCGTACGTGGCGGGGTGCGGCGGGAACGGTCCGGAGTGGGAGGAGCGGTGGCGCCGAGCCGCCAGGTCGGCAGCACCCGGAACCGTCGCCGGTCGCGTGTCACCCGACCCGGACGGGATCGAGCAGGAGGTGCCGTACCAGGGACTGGCGGCGTACGGGCCGGAGCGCGCCGAGTGGTTCTTCGGGCGCGAGGACCTGGTCGACGACCTGCTTCGGCGGTTGACCCGGGCGCGGCTGGTGGCGGTGTTCGGGGCCTCGGGCAGCGGGAAGTCGTCCCTGCTGCGGGCGGGGCTGGTACCGGCAGCCCTCGGTGGACGTACCCCGAAGCCGGAACCGGCGGCGGGTCCGGAACCGCCCAGCGGACCGACCCCGCCGGTGGTGCTGGTCCTGACCCCCGGGGCGGACCCGGTGGGCGAGTTGGCGGTCCGGCTGGCCCGGATGACCGGCGTGCCGGCGGGTGCGCTGCGTACGGACCTGGCCACCGAACCGGCGCACCTGCACCTGGCGATCCGGCAGGCCGTCGGCGGGGAGCCGGCCGACCCGGAGTTGTGGCTGGTCGTGGACCAGTTCGAAGAGGTCTTCACGTTGTGCCGGGACGGCGCGGCACGGGAGCACTTCGTGGCCGCCCTGCTGGCCGCGACACGGGCACCGGACAGCCGGCTGCGGGTGGTCCTCGGCGTCCGGGCCGACTTCTACGGCCGGTGCGCCGAGTTGCCGGACCTGCCGGCGGCCCTGACACAGGCGCAGGTCCTGCTCGGGCCGATGACGCCGCCGCAGGTCCGCGACGCGGTGGTCCGACCGGCCGAGCGGGCCGGTGCGATGGTCGAGGGCGCCCTGGTCTCGACCATCGTCGCGCAGGTGGCCGGGCGGGCCGGTGCCCTGCCGATGGCGTCGCACGCCCTGCTGGAGGCGTGGTGGCGACGCCGGGGCAACGCCGTGACCCTGGCAGGGTACGAGGCGGCCGGCGGGATGGACGGCGCCGTCGCACAGACCGCCGAGCGGGTCTGGCAGGAGTTCGACACCGACCAGCGTCGGGCGGCCCGGCAGGTGCTGCTGCGGATGGTGGAGGTCGGCACCGGGGACGAGCCGGTGACCAGCCGCCGGTTGGCGCGCGACGAACTCGACGACGCCGACGCGGTCACCGCGTCCGTACTGGAGCGGCTCGCGGGCGCCCGGTTGGTCACCGTGGACGGGCAGTCGGTCCGGGTGGCCCACGAGGCGCTGCTCGACGCGTGGCCCCGGCTGCGGGACTGGCTCGACGAGGACCGCGAGGGCGTACGCACCCACCGCCAGCTCACCCAGGCCGCGGCGGTGTGGCAGTCGCTGGACCACGATCCGGGGGCCCTGCTGCGCGGGCTGGCCCTGTCCCGGACCCGGATCTGGGCGGACGCCCAGCCGGGCAGCCTGACCCGCGCCGAACGGGAGTTCCTCGCCGGCAGCCAGCGGGCCGACGAGTTACGACTCACCAGGAGGCGTCGGCGGTCACGGGTGGCGCTCGGCACCCTCGCCGGGGTGGCCGCGGTGGTCACCGTGCTCGCGTCGCTGGCGGTCGTCCAGGCCGGACGCGCGGCCGACCAGCGGGACAACGCCCTGCACGGACAACTGGTCGCCGGAGCCAGGGCACAGATGGAACGCGACCCGCAACTGGCCTTCCTGCTGGCGCGGGAGGCGTACCGGTTCCGGCCGGACGTCCGGGCCGAGACCGTACTCCGGCAGGCCACCCTGAACTGGCGGGAGCTGTCGGTCCGGTCGGTGTTCGGGCCGCGCAACCGGGCCGCGGCGCTGACCCGGGACGGCCGCCACGCGGTCGCCGGCACCCCCGACGGCACCGTACGGGTCTGGCACGCCACCGACTCCTCCCCCGGTCTCGCCCCGGCGCTGCCCGATCCCGGCACGGACCTGCGTACGGTGGCGATCAGCGGAGACGGCCGGTGGGTGGCCGCCTCGTACAACGAACCGGTGGTCCGGATCTGGGACAGTTCGGCGCCCGACCGGGGACCGGTCCTGCTGCCCGGCCACACCGGCCCGGTACGCGACGTCCGGTTCAGCCCCGACGCCCGGTACCTGGCCAGCGGGGACGCCGACGGGACCGTACGGCTGTGGGACCTGTCCGGCACTCCCGCCGTGCCCCGGGTGATGCCGTACGGCGGTCGTGGTGGCGTCTTCACGCTGGCCTGGTCCGCCGACGGGCGCCGGCTGGCCGCCGGCACCGGGTTGTCACCGGCCCGGATCTGGGACCTCACCGAGCCCGGCCGGCCCCCGGTCGAGTTGGTCGACTCCGTCGACACCGACGAGTTGCTGTTCAGCCCGGACGGGACCCGGGTGGCCGGTGGCCAGGCCGGCACGCTGCGGATCTGGGCGGCATCCGGCGACGGGGAGCCGACCGTGCTGGGGCGGCTGCGCGGGGTGACCCCGGCGACGTTCAGCCCGGACGGGCAGCGGCTGATCACCACCAACGGGTACGGCGTGCTCGGGTTCTGGGACACCACCGTGCCCGGTGACCCGCTCCCGCTGCGCGGCCACGCCGGCGCGGTCCGGGCCGCCACCGTCGGGTCGGACGGACACCTGGTCAGCGTCGGCGAGGACGGCACGGTCCGCTCCTGGGACATCGACGGGCCGTTCCACCCGGACGTCACCCACCCGCACGGGGACCTGGTGCACGTGGCGCGGTTCAGCCCCGACGGCCGGCACCTCGCCACCGGCGGGATCGACGACGGACTGGTCCGGATCACCACCGTCGCGTCGCCCCTGACCGGCGACACCACGATCGCGGCCGAGCCCGCCTCGACGACAACCCTGCCCGGACACTCCGGGATGGTGCTGGAGGTGGCGTTCGCCCCCGACGGCACCCGCCTGGCCACCCTCGACTCGGCCGGGACCGTACGGATCTGGGCCTGGCCGACCGGTACGCCGACCGCCACCTTCGACGCCGCCGGATCCAGCCGGCTGGTCTTCGGCCCGGACAGCCACCGGCTGCTGACCAGCGGACCGGGCGGCGTACGGGTCTGGGACGGGATCGAGAGCGGTACGCCGAACGCGGTACCGCTGGCCCCCGCCGGCTCCGTTGCCGCGTTCGCCCCGGACGGACGGCACGTGGTGACCGGGGCCGAGGACGGGACCGTGTCGATCCGACCGGCGAGCGCCGGCACCACCGGGGCGGTGGCCCTCGGCCGGCACGACGGGGCGGTGACCTCGGTGTCGTACCGCCCGGGCGGTGGCAGTGCCGCCAGTCTCGGCCTGGACAGCACCATCCGGATCTGGCCGGTGGACGGCGGCGCGGCGACCCTGCTGGCCGCCGCCGGGCAGGGTGCGGCCACCACCCGGCTGACCTACACCCCGGACGGCCGCCACCTGGCGCTGCTCGGCGGCGGTGAGCTGACCGGGATTCAGCTCTGGGCCGCGGATCCCGGCGCCACCGAGCCGGTCACCCTGCACCCGCTCGGACCGGGACCGCTCGGTTTCGCGTTCAGCCCCGACGGTGGGCGCGCGGCGACGGTCCACTCGGACGGATCGGTCCGCACCTGGGACTGTGACGTCTGCGGTCCGGTCGACCGGGTCCTCGCCGCCGCCGCGACCAGGCGGGCGCGGTCCTTCACCCCGGACGAACGACGGGCCTTCCTGCTCGACCGGTGAACCGTGGCGATCCGGAAGCCCGCCCGGACGGGAAAGGGTTGCCCGACGCGTCCGGCGCGATCGGGCAACCCTTCGGCGACCGCGAGCTACCGGTCGGCGCCCATGGCGTCGATCAGGCTCTGCGGACGCAGGTCCGTCCAGTGCGCCTCCACGTAGTCCAGGCACTCCTGCCGGGGTCCGGGCCCGTGCACCGTGGTCCACCCGGCCGGTACGTCCACGAACGACGGCCAGAGGCTGTGCTGGTTCTCGGCGTTCACCAGCACCAGGTAGGTGCCGTCCGGGTCTTCGAAGGGGTTGGTCATCGATCTCTCCTCGGGTTGGGGTCGGTGGACGCGACGAGCACCCGCAGCGCCCGGATCCAGGTATCGGCCAGGTCCCGGACCGCGTGTCCGGTCAGCACCGCGTCGGGCCAGGTCCAGCTCGCGATCAGGTACGGCCCATCGGTGCGGTCCTCGATGTGCACGGTGACACTGAGACCGTACGCCTGCGGCATGCCCGGATCCGAGGAGTGGGCCGCCGCGACCGCCATCTCCGGGGCGAAGGACCAGTCCGTCGCCTCCGGCAGCCCGAACCGGCCCAGGTAGTTCACCTGGATGTCGGGCAGGCCGAGCGCGGCGAGCGTCGGGGCGGTCCTCGGGTTGAGGTAACGCAGCAGGCCGTACCCGAGCCCGTTGTCGGGCAGGGCCCGCAACTGGTCGCGTACCCGGGTGACGGCGGTGGCCGGCGCAGGGCTCTCGTGCGTAGCGGCCGGGTCGGTCAGGCGTACCGGTCCGGGGTCCAGGCGTACCGGGTAGACGGTGGTGAACCAGCCGACGGTCCGGGACAGGTCGAGATGGTCGTTGACGGCCGACTCCTCCCGCCCGTGTCCCTCGAGCGAGAACCGGACGGCGGTGTCTCCGTCGCCGGCACCGGGCCAGGTCTCGTTGACGGCCAGGGCGAACCCGGTCATCAGCACCTCGTTGACGGTGACGTCGAGGGCGGTCGGCAACCGGGTCAGCAGCGGCGACACCTCCGCCGGTTCGAGCGTGACCCGGACCTCGCGGGTGGTCGTCGCGGTGTCCCGGGCCGGGTCGACCGGTGCCAGCAGCGGCGCGGCGCCGGCCATCACCTCGACCCAGTACGCCAGCTCCGCCTCCCGCTCGGGGTCGACCGCCGCCTCGGCGAGCACGTCCGCCCACCGGGCGAACGGTGTGGTCGTCGGCTCCGGTTCGTCGGCGACGGCGAACACCGGAGGTTCGGCGGTGCAGGCGGTGGCGAGTTCGGGCACCAGGATCCGCCAGGAGACACCGTCGACCGCGAGGTGGTGGATCATCAGCAGCAACCGGCCCGGCCGGTCCCCCGCGTCGAACCAGACCGCCTGGACCAGCACCCCCCGGTCCGGGTCGAGCCGCTGCCGGGCCAACCCGGCCTGCTCGTCCACCAGGTCCCGAAGACCGTTGTCGTCCAACGTCGCCACGTCGACCCGCGAGATCAGTGGTCGGGCGTCGACCGTGCCCGGTGACGGAATCCGCAGGGTCCACTCGTCGCCGTCGGACTCCCCCCGGTCGAGCCGGGCCCGGAGCAGGTCGTGCCGGTCCAGCAGGGTACCCAGCGCCCGGCCGAGCCGCTCGGTGCCGAGGCCGGCCGGCACCCGCAGCACCACCGACTGGTTGAACCCGGCGATCGGGCCGGTCAGCTCACGCAGCCAGTGAATGACCGGGGTCAGCGGCACCACGGTCTCCACCGGGACCGCGACCTCGGCCAGCGCCGCGACGGTCCGCAGCCGGAACACGTCGCGGGGACGCACCTCCAGCCCGGCCCGCCGGGCCAGGACCACCAACTGGATCGAGGCGGCGCTGTCCCCGCCCAGGGCGAAGAAGTCGTCCTCGACCCCGAGTTCGGGGCGGGCCAACGCCCGTACGGCGACCGCGAGCAGTGCCTCCTCCACCGGCGTACGGGGCGCCCTGCCCTCGGTGGCCGGGTATTCCGGCACCGGCAGGGCGGAGCGGTCGAGTTTCCCGTTCGGCAGCACCGGCAGCCGGGGCAGTGCGACAAACGCGGCCGGGGTCATGTACTCGGGCAGGAGCCCGTTGAGGTGGCCGCGCATCTCGGCCCGGTCCACCGCCACTCCGGCCACGGTGACCAGGTACGCGACCAGGTGCCGGCCCCGGGCCCGGTCCTCGCGTACGACGACGGTTGCCTGGGCGATCGCGGGGTGTTGGGCCAGGGCGGCCTCGACCTCACCCGGCTCGACCCGGAACCCCCGGATCTTCACCTGGTCGTCGGCCCGCCCGGCGTAGTCGAGCTGACCGTCCGGGGTCCACCGGGCCAGGTCCCCGGTCCGGTACATCCGGCTGCCGAGCGCCCCGAACGGGTCGGCGACGAACCGTTCCGCGGTCAGTCCGGGGCGGCCCAGGTAACCCCGGGCCAGGCCGGCACCGGCCAGGTACAGCTCACCGGTCACCCCGGGCGCGACCGGCCGCAGCGCTGTGTCGAGCACGTACGCGCGGGTGTTGTGCACCGGACGGCCGACCACCGGTACGTCGCTGTCCCGGAGCCGGCCGACCAGCGCGTCCACCGTGCACTCGGTCGGCCCGTACAGGTTGTAGCTCTCGGTGCCGGTCAGCTCCCGCAGTGTCTGCCACAGGGCCGGCGGCACCGCCTCCCCGCCGACGCCGACCACCGCGAGCCCGCACCGGCCGTCGGTGACCAGTCCGGCGTCCGCCATCGCGGCGAAGTGCGCCGGGGTGACCTCGATGAAGTCGAGCGCGTCCGTACGCACCCGGGCTGCGAGCCGTCCGGGGTCGCGCCGGGTCTCGTCGTCCACGACGTGCAGGGCGTGCCCGTCGAAGAGCCAGAGCTGCGGCTGCCAGGAGGCGTCGAAGGAGAACGACCAGGCGTGGCCGACCCTCAGGTGCCGCCGTCCGGTGGCGGCGACCGCCGGCCGGTGCAGCGTGCTCCGGTGACTGTGGAACAGGTTGACCAGGTTGCGGTGGGTGACCACCACGCCCTTGGGTCGACCGGTCGAACCGGAGGTGTAGATGACGTACGCCGGGTGGTCCGGACGCAGCGGCGCGAGCCGGTCGGTGTCGTCGAGCCCGTGCCCCGCCTGCCCGGCGAGCAGGTCGGCCGTCTCGTCGGTGTCGAGCAGCAGGTGGGGGCGGCCGGTCGGGGGCAGGTCCCCGGCGAGCGCGGTCGTGGTGAGCAGCAGCACGGGGTCGGCGTCGTCGACCATCATGGTGACCCGGTCGGCGGGCAGGTCCGCGTCGATCGGCAGGTAGGCGGCACCGGCCTGCTGGGTGGCGAGGATCGCCGTGATCATCCGAGCGCCCCGGGGCAGCGCCAGCGCGACCACCCGCTCCGGGCCGGCGCCCCGGCTCACCAGCAGCCGGGCGAGCCGGTTGACCCGGTTGTCGAGTTCGGCGAAGGTCCACCCGCCGGCACCGGTGTCGTCAGCGACCACCGCCACCGCGTCCGGTGACCCGGTCACCTGCGCGGCGAGCAGCGCCGGCATGGTGACCGCCGGCACGGGCAGGGTCGTGTCGTTCCACTCGGTCAGCACCCGGTGCCGTACGGAACCGGACAGCAGGTCGATGGTCCCGACCGGAACGTCCGGTTCGTCGGCGAGCGCGGTGAGCACCCGGACGAACACGTCGGCGAACCGGCGTACCGCCTGCTCGTCGAAGAGGTCGGGGCGGTACTCGGCGACCAGGGACAGCTCCGCACCGGGCGCGACCGCCCAGGTCAGCGGGTAGTGGGTGGCGTCCCGCCCACCGGTCGGCCGGATCACCAGCCCGTCCCCGGAAGCCTCCGGCAGGTCCGGTACGGCGGGGAAGTTCTCGAACACCACCAGGGTGTCGAAGAGTTCACCGATGCCGGCCGACCGCTGGATCTCTGCCAGCCCCAGGTGTTCGTGTTCGACCAGCCGGGACTGGGCCGCCCAGACCCGGTCGAGCACCGTACCGAGCGGGTCGGCCGGGGCGCAGTGCACCCGTACCGGGACGGTGGTGATGAACAGTCCGATCATCGACTCCATGCCGGGCAGGTCGGCCGGGCGTCCGGACACGGTGGCGCCGAAGACGACGTCGTGCCGACCGGTGAGTTGGCCGAGGGCGACGCCCCAGGCGGCGTGGACCACGGCACCGAGGGTCAGGCCCCGGCGCCGGGCGAGCACGGTCAGCGCCGTGGTCACCGGTTCCGGCAGGACCACCTCGTGCAGGCGGGGGGCGATCGGCAGCCGGGTCGGCTCCGCCGGGGCGAGCAGGGTCGGCTCGGTCAGCCCGGCGAGTTCCGCCGCCCAGGCCGTACGGGCGGCGTCCCGGTCCTGGCCGGCGAGCCAGCCCAGGTAGTCCCGGAACGGTACCGCCCGGGCGAGGGCGCTCGGGTCGGCGTCGGCGGCGTACAGGGTGGACAGTTCCTCGACCAGCGGCGGCCCGGACCACCCGTCTAGGAGCAGGTGCTGGTGGGTGAGGAGGAGCCGGTGCCGGTCGGGGGCGAACCGGGCCAGCAGCAGCCGCAGCAGCGGCGGCCGGGCCGGGTCGAACCTGGCCGCCTGCTTGCCGAGCAGTTGCTGCCAGGCGTCCTCGGCGGCCACCTCGTCCGAGCCGGTCAGGTCACGTTCGGTCCACGGGACCGGGGCGTTCGCCGGCACCACGGCCACCGGTCGGCCCGACCCCAGGTAGCGGAAGCCGGCGCGCAGGTTCGGGTGCCGATCCAGCAGTGCCTGCCCGGCGCGCCGCAGCCGGTCCGGGTCTACCGGGCCGTCCAGGTCGAACCAGGTCTGCACGGTGTAGACGTCCGGCCCGTCGACGTCCAGCGAGGCGTGGAAGAGCAGCCCCGCCTGCAACGGGGTCAGCGGCAGCAGCTCCACCGGGGCCGGGTCGAGCGCGGCGACCTCGGCCCGCTCGGCCGGATCCAGGTTGAGCAGCGCACTGGGTGCCAGCACCGCGGCCGGGGCCAGGTCGTGGGCGGCCCGGGCCAGACCCGCCGGGGTACGGGCCTGGAACACCGCCGCCGGCCGGATGCCGAACCCCTCGCGGCGGGCCCGGCTGACGAGTTGGATCGCAACGATGCTGTCCCCGCCGAGGGCGAAGAAATCGTCGTCGGCGCCGACCCGGGGTAGGTGCAGCAGCTCGGCGACGAGCCGGCAGAACACCTCCTCGCGGGCGGTCGCCGGCGCGCGTCCGCCGCCGGTCGCGGCGAAGTCCGGTGCGGGCAGGGCCCGCCGGTCGAGCTTGCCGTTCGCGGTCAGCGGCAACGGGCCGTCGAGCACCACCACCGCCGCCGGCACCATGTACTCCGGCAGCAGGTCTCCCACGTACGCCCGGAGCACCGCCGGGTCCGGGACGGTCGAGCGTGCCGAATCGGGCACCGCGTACGCGACCAGCCGCACCACACTGCCGGCCCGGTCGGCGACCACCGCCGCCTGGGTCAGGTCCGGGTGACCCGCCAACGCCGCCTCGATCTCGCCCAGCTCGATCCGGAAGCCCCGGATCTTCACCTGGTCGTCGACCCGACCGAGGAAGTCGAGGTTGCCGTCGGCGCGCCAGCGGGCCCGGTCACCGGTGCGGTACATCCTGGCCCCGGGCGGGCCGAACGGAGAGGCGACGAACCGCTCGGCGGTGAGCGCGGACCGGCCCAGGTAACCGCGGGCCAGGCCACGGCCGGCGACGTACAGCTCGCCGACCACGCCGGGCGGAACCGGGCGCAGGTTCGCGTCCAGCACGTACGTCCGGGTGTTCGGGTCGGGGCGGCCGATCGGTACGGCCGCGTCCCAGTCCGGCTGCGCCGCCCAGAGGGTGGAGTTGACGGTCGCCTCGGTCAGCCCGTACGCGCCGAAGACCCGCTGCCGCCTGGCGAGCCGCCGGATCAGGTCCGGTGGCACGGTCTCCGTACCGACCAGGACGGTGCCGCCGTCGGGCAGCGCGCACTCGGCGGGCAGTGCCGACAGCAGCGACGGCGGCAGGATCATGTGGGTGACGCCGTGGTGGTGCAGGAAGTCGGTCAGCGGGTGGTCGGCGACCCGCGCCTCGTCCGGGATGAGCACCAGTCGCCCACCCACGCACAACGACATGACCAGGTCGAACACGGCCACGTCGAAGCCGACGGAGGCGAACTGCGACACCCTGCTGTCGGCGGTGACACCCATCCGGTCCACTGCGGTGGCGATCAGGCTGCCGATGCCCTCGTGGCTGACCACCACGCCCTTCGGCCGGCCGGTCGAACCCGACGTGTAGATGACGTACGCGGCGTGGTCCAGCCCCGCCGGGATCCGGGTCTGGCCGGGATCCAGCGCGTCGTCGGCCAGTCCGGCCAGCTCGGCGACGGTTTCCGGGGTGTCCAGGCCGATCCGGTCCACCCCGGCGCGTTCCGGCAATCGGTCCCCCGCCTCGGCGGTGACCAGCACCAGCCGGGTGCCGCTGTCGGTGAGCAGGTAGTCGAGCCGGTCAGCCGGCAGGGTCAGCTCCAGCGGCAGGTACGCCGCGCCGAGCTTGAGCACCCCGAGGATCGCCGCGACCATCTCCCGCGACCGGGGCACGGCCAGTCCGACCACGTCCCCGGCCCGGACACCGCGTCCCGCCAGCAGCCGGGCGATCCGGTTCGACCGGGCGTCCAGTTGGGCGTACGTCAGCTCGCCGGCCGCGTCGACCACGGCGACCGCCTCCGGCCGCTGCGCCACCCGGGCGGCGAACAGTTCCGGCACCGTGCCCTCGTCCACCGGCCGGTCGGTGTGGTTGAACTCGTGCAGCACCCGGCGTCGCTCGGTGTCGTCGAGCAGGTCGACCCGGCTCACCGGAGCCTCCGGGTCGGCGGCGACAGCCTCGATCAACCGGCTCAGCCGCCGGCCGATGGCCCGGACCGTGTCGGCGTCGAACAGGTCGGCCCGGTATTCGAGCAGCACCTCGATCGAGTCCTCGTCGGCCCGCTCACCGAAGGCGAACACCAGGTCGAACCGGGCGGCGCCGGCCGCGTACGGCTCCGGTGTGGCCTCCAGCCCGCCGAGTTCCAGCCGGTCCGAGGTCCGGTTGCGGTAGACCACCATCACCTGGAACAGCGGGTTGTCGGTGACCGACCGATCCGGGTTCAACGCCCGGACCACGGCCTCGAACGGCACGTCCTGGTTCGAGAACGCGGCCAGGTCGGCGGTCCGGACCCGACCCAGCAACTCGGTGAAGCTCGGGTCACCGGCCACGTCGGTACGCAGCACCAGCGTGTTGACGAAGAACCCGATCAGGTCGTCGAGCGCCTCGTCGGTGCGGCCGGCGATCGGGGCGCCGAGCGGGATGTCGGTCCCCGCCCCGAGCCGGTGCAGGAGCGCCGCCACCGCGGCCTGCCCGACCATGAACATGCTGGCACCGCTGGCCTGGGCGAGCCGGCGCAGGGCGCGTACGGCCGCCGGGTCCAGCTCGACGGTCGTCTCACCGCCGGCCCGGCGCGGCTGCCCCGGTCGGGGTGCCCGGTCGGTCGGCAACTCGATCCGCTGCGGTACGTCGCGCAGGGTCTCCCGCCAGAAGTCGAGCTGGCGGGCGGCGAGACTGTCCGGCGCGTCCGGGTCGCCGAGGAGTTCCCGCTGCCAGAGCGTGTAGTCGGCGTACTGCACCGGCAGCGGCGCCCAGTCCGGTGCGGCGCCGCCGGTGCGGGCCGCGTACGCGACGCCGAGGTCACGCAGGAACGGACCGTCGGACCACTCGTCGGTGGTGATGTGGTGCAGCAGGAACACCACGACGTGCTCGTCCGGGGTGAGCCGGGCGAGGGTGACCCGCAACGGCAGCTCGGTGGCCAGGTCGAACGGGCGGGACGCGGCGGCCCGGATGACCTCGGCGAGATCGGCCCGGTCGACGGCCACCGTACGCACCACGGGGTGCGCGTCAGCGGCGGCGACGACCCGCTGCGTCGGCAGCCCGTCGTGCTCGACGACGAGCGTACGCAGGGCCTCGTGGCGGAGCATGACGTCGCGGATCGCGGCGGTGAAGGCGACCTCGTCCAGTGCCCCGCGCAACCTCGCCACCAGCGGGAAGTTGTACGCCGGGGAGTCCGGGTCGAGCTGCTGGATGACCCAGAGCCGCTGCTGGGCGTACGCGGCCGGCAGCGGGTCCGGCCGGTCCACCGGGACCAGGGCCGGGCGGGCGGCGACAGCGGTCTCCGGGGCGAGCCGAGCGGTCAGCTCGGCCACGGTGGGTGCCTCGAACAGGTCCCGGATGGACAGTTCCGCGCCGAGCACGCTGCGGGCCCGGCCGATCAGCCGGGTGGCGAGCAGGGAGTGCCCGCCGAGGTCGAAGAAGCTGTCCCGGACCCCGACGGCGGGCAGGCCCAGCACGTCGGCGAAGAGCTGGCAGAGCTGCTTCTCCTGCTCGGTGACCGGGGCCTGGTCGCCACCGACGGAACCGGTCGGCTCGGCGTCCGGCAGCGCCCGTACGTTGAGCTTGCCGTTCACGGTCAGCGGCAGCGCGGAGAGGGTGACCAGGGCGGCCGGCACCATGTAGTCGGGCAACCGGAGCTTGAGGTGTTCGCGCAACCTGGCGGTGAGCGCGGCCACGCCCCGGGCGACGGCCGGCCGGTTGGCGCAGTCGGCCGGTGTCGCCGCCGCCCGCAGCGGCCGGCACAGGTCGACCGGCAGCTCACCGGTGGTGAGCAGGTCCGGTGCCACGAACAGCGCGTCGAGGCTGCCGTCGGAGACCGGCGACCAGGTGGTGAAGACCCGGTAACCGAGCCGCTCCCCCAGTTCGTGCAGGTCCTCCGGTTCCACCGGGGCCGCCGTCGGTGTGCCGGCGGCGTCGGCCCGGTCCGGGTCGAGCCCCCGCAGCACCGCCTGTTCGGCGGCGAGCCGGGCATTGGGTACGCGTTCCACCCGCAACCGGTCCGGTCGGCGTCGCGTCAGGTGGTCGCCCAGTGCGGCCAGGTCGGCGGTGTCGTCGCCCCAGCGGATGGTGGGCACCTCCGCCAGGGAGAGCAGGTCGGCGGTGGACGGGGTGTCGAGGCGGCGCAGGACGGCGTCGTACCGGTGCCGGGTCAGCTCGTTGTGCCGGTGGCCCCGCTTCGTCCGTACGGTCACCGCGACCGGGGTGGTCTGCGCCCAGGTCGCCGGCAGGGACGCGAACAGGTCCGGGTCGACCAGCAGTTCCTTCTCCAGCAGGACGCTGCGCTCGACCGCCCGGCGCAGCCGGTCCGGGTCGGTCCCGGCCCCGGACCTGGTCGCCTGCACGGCCGCGTGGAACGTCCGGGCCAGGCGCAGGTTGCGTACGTCGCCGACGAACAGCGAACCGCCGGGTACCAGCAGGTCGACCGCCCCGGCCAGCACCTCGACCAGGTACTCGACGCTGGGGAAGTACTGCACCACCGAATTGATCACGATGGTGTCGAAGTAGTCGCGGGGCAGCCCGTCGAGCACGTCCGCGGGCTGGTGGCGCAGCTCGACCCGGCCCGCGAGTTCCCGCAGGTCGGCGATGTCGGCCCGCAGTTTCTCGATCACCGGACCGGCGAAGTCGGTACCCCAGTACGTCTCGCACTCCGGGGCGAGCCGGGACAGCAGCAGCCCGGTGCCGACCCCGATCTCCAGTACCCGGCGGGGACGCAGCTCCCGGATCCGGGCGACCGTCGCCTCCCGCCACTCCCGCATGTCGTCGAGCGGGATCGGCTGGCCGTCGTAGCTGCTGTCCCAGCCGGCGAAGTCCTCGTCGGCCACGGCGGTGCCGATCGTGTTGTACTCGTCGTGGTAGATCTGCTGCCACTCGGCCAGGTGCTCGCGCTCGTTGCCGGCGTCGACGCCGGCGACCGGTACGACGTACCCGATCAGGCGCCGGCCGGCGCCGGACGCGCCCTCCCTGGCGATCACCGCGGCGCGGGCCACCTCGGGATGCTCGGCCAGCACCGACTCGATCTCGCCGAGTTCCACCCGGTAGCCCCGGATCTTGACCTGGTCGTCGGTCCGGCCGAGGAAGTCGAGGTTGCCGTCGGGGCGGCGGCGGGCCAGGTCACCGGTGCGGTAGAGCCGGTCACCGGGGGCACCGAACGGGTCCGCGACGAACCGCGACGCGGTCAGCCCCGGCGCACCCAGGTAACCCCGGGCCAGACCGGCGCCGCCGATGTACAGCTCGCCGGGGCAGCCGTCGGGCACCGGACGCAGCCAGGGGTCGAGCAGGTGGGCGTGCGTGTTCCAGATCTCCCGCCCGACCGTCGGGGTGGCACTGTCCTCGGTGCCGCCGCCGAGGGTGTTGATGGTGTACTCGGTCGGGCCGTACAGGTTGTAGCCGAGGGTGCCCTCGGTGTCGCGCAGACTGCTCCACACCTGCTCGGAGACGGCCTCACCGCCGAGCAGGACCAGCACCGGGCGGTGCCGTCCGGCCGCCGGGTCGTGCCGGAGCAGCCCCTCGGAGATCAGGTGGTCGGCGTACGTCGGGGTCACGTTGACCACGTCGATCCGGTGCCGGTCGCAGTACGCCACCAGCGCCTCCGCGTCGCGGCGCAGGTCCTCGTCGCAGACGTGCACCTCGTGCCCCTCGACCAGCCAGAGCAGTTCCTCCCAGGACATGTCGAAGGCGAACGAGACGGTGTGCGCGATCCGCAGTCGCCGCCCGCCGGCCGCCGCCACCGTCGGGCCGAAGATGGCCTCCTGGTGGTTGAGCTGCATGTTGGTCAGCCCCCGGTAGGGCGTGACAACACCCTTGGGGCGGCCGGTGGAGCCGGAGGTGTAGATGACGTACGCGGGGTGTTCGAGCCGGTCGGCACGGGTGCTGGCGAACTCGGGGTGCTCCGTGTCGGTGATCGAAGTCGGCGGCAGCGCGTCGAGTTCTGCGGCGACCGCCGGATCGTCGAGGGCGACGATGCCGGGGACCGGCAGTCGGGTCGCCACGGCGGTCGTGGTGAGCACGCAGACCGGGGACGCGTCGGTGACCATGTGCGCCAGCCGCTCGGCCGGGTGGTCCAGTTCCAACGGCAGGTACGCGGCCCCCGTACGGAGCACCGCGAACAGTGCGGCCACCATGTCCGCCGAGCGGGGCAGGGCGAGCGCCACCACCCGCTCCGGGCCGGCGCCCCGGGCCAGCAGCAGCCGGGCCAGCCGGTTCACCCGCGCGTCCAGTTCGGCGTAGGTCAGCCGGGACTCGCCGAAGACCAGTGCGGTCTCGTCCGGCGTACGCCGGGCCTGCGCCCCGAGCAGGTCGGCGACCGTCTCGTTCGGCAACGGTCGCCCCGTCGCCCGGGCCCGGACCGCGACCGCCGCCCGTTGCGCCGCCGGAAGAACGTCCAGCCGGCCGACCGGCCGGTCCGGGTCACCGGCGAGCCGCTCCAGCGCGGTGGTGAACCGGTCCAGCAGGGTCGCCGCGGTGGAGGCGGCGATCGCGTCGTCCCGGTACGCCAGCGTCGCCCGTACGGTCCGGCCCGGTGCGACCACCAGGGTCAGCGGGTAGTGGGTGGCGTCCACGCTGCCGACCTCGGTCAACCCGTGCCGGTGTGTGCTCTCCTTCCCACCGCCGACCTGTTGCAGCGCGAAGAGGGTGTCGAAGAGCTGGGCGTGCCCGCTGCCGCGCTGCACCTCGCCGAGCCCCAGGTACTCGTGGGCCATCAGCGCGGTCCGGGACGCCTGGATCCGGCGCAGCAGGTCACCGACCCGCTCGGTCGGGTCGAGGGCGACCCGTACCGGCACGGTGTTGAGGAACAGGCCGACCGCGTTCGCGACGTGCGGGATCTCCGCGGGCCGCCCGGCGACGGTGGCGCCGAACACGACGTCGGTACGCCCGACCGCGTTCGACAGTGCCAGTGCCCACGCGGCGTTGAGGACCGTGTTGAGGGTGACCCCCTGCTCCCTGGCGGCAACGCGGATCCGGTCGGTCACCACCTCGGACAGCTCGGCCCGGCGACGCTGGGGCAGGACCGGCCGGCGGGCCCGGTCGACCGGCGCGACCAGGGTCGGCTCGGCCAGGTCGGCGAACTCGGCCTGCCAGGCGGCCAGGCCGGCGTCCCGGTCCTGTTCGGTCAACCAGACCAGGTAGTCCCGGTACGAGCCGGCCGGCGGCAGGTCGGTGTCGTCGCCACCGGTGGCGTACAGGGCGAGGAGCTGGTCGAGCACGATCGCGGCCGACCAGCCGTCCCAGAGCAGCACGTGGTGGGTGATGACCAGCCGGTCGGTGCCGTCGGCGAGGCGGAGCAGGAGCAGCCGGAACAGCGGCGGCCGGGCCAGGTCGAACCGTCGGGTCCGGTCGTCGGCGAGCAGTGCCTCGATCCGCGCCGCCCGGTCTGGACCGGACACCGTGGAGAGGTCGACCACGGTCAGTGGCGGTGGCGGGTCGGTGGTGACGAACTGGACCGGGGCGGTCAACCCGTCGCCGGTGAAACCGGCCCGTAGGCCGGGGTTGCGGGACAGCAGGGTCACGCAGGCGGCTCGCAGCCGGTCGGCGTCCATCCGGTAAGCCACGTCGAACGCGACCTGCGCGGTGTAGACGTCGATCTCACCCTGGTCGTAGCTGGCGTGGAAGAACAGCCCCTCCTGCAACGGCGACAGCGGCCACACCTCGGAAACCGGCCACGGGCTCCGTTCCCGGACCAGGTCCAGCTCCGCCGGGTCGATGGTGGGCAGGGAGTCCGGGTCGGCCGTGGGTGCGGTCAGTTCGGCCAGCGCGGCGAGCCAGTCGTCGGTGAGTTCGCGTACGTCCGACTCGTCCCAGACGGCCGTGGCCCAGGTCCAGGTGGCGGTCGGGGTGGTGGCCCCGCCCCGGACGGTGATCTGCAACGGGTGCGGGTGGGCGGTCGGAGCGGTCAGCCACCCCGCGCCGGGCAGGGCGTCCGCGTAGTCGACGAGCACCGGCGGGCGGGCCACCTGGGCGAGGATCGGGGCGGCCTGCGGGTTGAGGTGACGCAGCAGGTCGTACCCGGATCCGTGGTCCGGTACGGCGTCACGTCGGCGGGCCACCTCGGCGAGCGCGTCGGCGGGATCGGTCGAGGCGGGCAGGCGTACGGGATACACCCGGCCGAGCGGTCCGACCGTACGGGAGAGGTCGTGACCGGTCACGGTACGGCCGGGGGTCACGACGTCGACCAGCAGGTCACCCGTGTCCCGACCGTGGCGCTGCCGCCACCGGGTCACCGCGACCCGCAGGGCGGCGAGCAGCACGTCGACCGGGTTGTCGTCGGCGATGACGCCGAGGTCGAGGTCGAGGTCGAGGTCGATGGTGGACCGGGCCGCCGGGTCCGCGCCCGCCGGCAGTGGCCGGGCCAGCGGGTCCGCGCCGGGTGCGAGGGTCTGCGCCCAGTGCGTCAGCTCGGTCAGCCGGTCCGGGTGCTGGGCCTGCTCGCCCAGGGAACGGACGTGTCCGCGCAGGGAGGTGTGCACCGGAGCCGTGTCGAGCGCGCGGGCCGCCGTCGCGGGGTCGAGCCGGGCCGCGTCCAGCAGTTCGGAGAGGTCGGCCAGGAGGATCGGCCAGGACGCCTCGTCCACCGCCAACCGGTGCGCGGCCAGCAGGAGCCGGCCCGGCCGGTCCGGACCGTCGTCGAACCAGACGACGTCGAACACGGCGCCGACCTCCGGGTCGAGTCGCCCGAGCGCCGCCCGTACCGCCGCATCCACCCGCGCCCGTTCGTCCAACTGCGCCGGCTCGGAAGTCGTCGTTGCGGTCATGACGGTCAGCGCGACGTCGTCCGTCGTGGGCCCGCCGGTCGGGGCGATCTGCAGCGTCCAGAGCAGCGAGCCGATCCGGGTCAGCCGCTGGCGCAGCCCGTCGTGCCGGTCCAGCAGGGCCGCGAGGGCGGCGCGGACCTGCGTCGTGGTCGTCCCGGCGGGGGTACGGGCGAGCACCGCCGTTCCCGCCCCGGTGACGGGCAGTCCGCTCTCCCGCAGGCGGTGTACCGCCGGGGTGGGCGGCAGGTCCCCGTACCGGTCCGAGACCTGCTCCGGCTCCGGGCTAGCCGGCGCTGGAGCCGGGGCCGGGACAACGGGTTCCGGTCCGGCCAGTTCCGCCAGGTGGGCCGGTGTGCGGTGGGTGAACACGGCGCGGGGGCTGATCGGGATGTCATGCACGTGGGCCCGGTTCGACACCCCGATGGACTGGATGCTGTCCCCGCCGAGCACGAAGAAGTCGTCGTCCGGACCAACCTCGGGCAGCCCGAGTACGGACGCGAAGATCTCGCAGAACAGCCGCTCCCGTGCGGTACGAGGCGCCCGGCCGGCGACCCGTACGGGTTGCGGCTCCGGCAGCGCGTCGAGATCGAGCTTGCCGCTCGGCGTACGCGGCAGGGTGTCCAGCACCAGCACCGAGGCCGGCACCAGCGGTGCGGGCAGGGTCGCGGCGAGCCCGGCCAACAGAAGGTCCGGGTCGATCGTGGTGCCCGGCCGGGCCACCACGTAACCGAGCAGGCGGGTCGTCCCGGCGGCTCCGGTCCGGGCGACCACCGCCGAGGCCGCCACCTCGGGCAGCCCGGCGAGCCGTGCCTCGATCTCGCCCAGTTCCACCCGGTGGCCCCGGATCTTCACCTGCCGGTCGGTCCGCCCGAGGTACTCGAGGGTGCCGTCGGCGGCGGACCGGACCAGGTCGCCGGTGCGGTACATCCGCTTCCCCGCCGGGCCGTACGGGTCGGCGACGAACCGGTGTGCGGTCAGGGCCGCCCGGCCGAGGTAACCACGGGCGAGTTGCACCCCGGCGACGTAGAGCTCACCGGGCACACCCGACGGCACCGGACGCAGTCCCTCGTCGAGTACGTAGAGCCGGGTGCCGGCCACCGCGCGGCCGATCGGCACGGTTCCCCCGGTACCCGGACCGGTGTGCCCGTCGACCGGGTCGGCGCAGGTGACCTGGATCGTCGCCTCGGTCGGGCCGTACACGTTGTGCACCGGCACCCCGGTCAGGTCCTGCCAGCGGCGTGCGACGGCGTCGCCGAGCGCGTCGCCGCCGGCAAGTACGCGGCGCAGCGTGCCGACCGCCCGGTCGTCGCCGCCGACCTCGACCGCGTCGGCGAACGCGGCCAGCATCGAGGAGACGACAACCAGCGTGCTGACCTGGTGCCGGCGGACCGCCTCGGCCAGCCGGGCCGGGTCGCCGGTGGCGTCCGGTGCGGTGAGCACCACGGCGGCGCCGGCGGTCAGCGGCCAGAAGATCTCCAGCGCCGCCGGGTCGAAGCTCGCCGACAGGTGGTGCAGCACCCGATCGTCGGCCGTGAGCCGGAACCGCTCCTGGACCCAGGCGAGCTGGCTGGCGATCGCCGAGTGCGGTACCAGCACACCCTTCGGCTGCCCGGTGGACCCGGAGGTGTAGAGCAGGTAGGCCGGATGCCGCGGGTCGACGAAGGACGCCTTGTTGTCGTCTGCCGCGAGGCCACTGCCGGCGACGTCGTCCAGGACGAGGAGGTCGAGGCCGGCGGCGGGCAGCAGGGGTGCGGCGGAGGCGGTGGTGACCATTGTGCGTACGCCGGAGTCGGCGAGCAGGTACGCCAACCGGTCCGCCGGGTGGTCCACGTCCAGCGGCAGGTACGCGGCACCGGCCTTGAGCACACCGAGCAGGGCCACCACCAGTTCGGCCGAGCGGGGCACGGCGACGGCGACGACCCGCTCCGGTCCGGCACCCCGGGCCACCAGTTGGGCCGCGAGCGCCGCGGCACGGGCGTCGAGTTCGGCGTAGCTCAGGGTGCCGTCGTCGGACACCAGGGCGGGCGCGTACGGCGTCCGCGCCACCTGCGCCTCGACCGCGTCGACAAGCGTGGTGGCAGCACCGACGTGGTCGGGGCCGGTCAGCGCACCGACGTGGTCGGGGCCGGCGAGGCGGGCCAGGAGGTCCTGCCGCTCGGTGGCGGAGAGCAGGTCGACCCGTCCGACGGGACGGTACGGATCGTCGACGACCTGTTCCAGCAGCCGGGTCAACCAGCCCGCGATCCGGTGTACAGCGGCCCGGTCCAGCCGTGCCGCGTCGTGCTTGAACCGCAGCTCCAGCCGGTCGCCGGGAACGACGATCAGGGCGAGCGGATAGTGTCCCGCGTCCCGGTAGTCGGTCCCGGCGACGGCGAGGTCGCCGCTCGGGTCGCGCAGGTCCGCCGGGTCGGGATAGTTCTCCAGCACGACCAGGGTGTCGAACAGTTCGTCCAGGCCGGCGATCCGGTGCAGTTCGGCCAGCCCGAGGTGCTGGTGGTCGAGCAGGTCCGACTGTTCGCCGTGCAGCCGGGCGAACACGT
The DNA here is from genome assembly GCF_053601675.1 of Micromonospora sp. NPDC004704. NCBI lineage: Bacteria > Bacillati > Actinomycetota > Actinomycetes > Micromonosporales > Micromonosporaceae > Micromonospora > Micromonospora sp. NPDC004704. The sequence continues at coordinate 21,108 of NZ_JBSGCD010000029.1, forward strand.
CGGCCAGCGGCTCCTCCGGCCGCCAGCGGGCCCGGATCGGCAGGGTGTTGATGAGCAGCCCGACCAGGTCGCCGATGCCGTCGAGGTCGGCCGCCCGGCCGCTGACGGTGGTGCCGAACAGCACGTCACGGCGTCCGGTGAGGTGGCCGAGCAGGATGCCCCAGGCGCCCTGGAGCAGGACCCCGAGGGTGATGCCCTGCTCCCGGGCGCGGGCGCCGAGGCCGGCGGTGGTCGGAGCGGGCAGCGCGATGCGTACCTCGCCGGGGCGGGCCGGCTCGTCGCTGCCGGCCGCCGGGACCAGCCGGGTCGGCTCGTCCACCCCGGACAGTGCCTGCGCCCAGGCGGTCCGGGCGGCGTCCCGGTCCTGCCGGGCGAGCCAGGCGAGGTGGTCCCGGTACGGCGTGACCGCCGGCAGTTGCGGTGCGGTGTCGGCGGGCCCGTAGAGGGCGAGCAGGTCGCGCAGGAGGACCGGCACCGACCAGCCGTCGGCGACGATGTGCGGGAACTGGAGCACCAGCCAGTGCCGGGTGTCGTCGCGACGCAGCAGCAACGCCCGCAGCAGCGGTGGTCGGCCCAGGTCGAACGGGCGGGCCCGCTCGCTGTCGGTTTCGGCGGCGAGCCGGTCGCGCTGCCCGGACTCGTCGAGCCCCGACAGGTCGACGGTCCGCCAGGGGAGGTCGACACCGGTCACCACGGCCTGGATCAGCCGGCCGTCGGGGGCGAGCCGGAACCCGGCCCGCAGGGGCGCGTGCCGGTCGAGCATCCGCTGTCCGGCTCGGCGCAGCGCGGCCGGGTCGAGCGGTCCGTCGAGGTCGACGATGAGCTGCACGAGGTACGCGTCGGTGCCGGTGCCGTCGGCGAGGGCGTGGAAGTAGAAACCTTCCTGCATCGGGGTCACCGGCAGCGCCTCGACCAGCCCGGGCAGGTCGGCGGCGAGTTGGGCGGTGGCGTCCGGGTCGAGCACCGGCGGGAGCGGTGCGGTCGCGGGTGCGTCGGTGGCGGGCACGGCGAGCGGGGCGAGTTCGGCGACCGTACGGCTGACGAACACCTGCCGGAGAGTGACCGCCAGACCGGCCTGCCGGGCGCGGATGACCAGTTGGATGGCGACGATGCTGTCCCCGCCGAGGGCGAAGAAGTCGTCGTCGATGCCGACCGTGGGCAGGTCCAGCACCTCGGCGTAGAGGGTGCAGAGCAGTTCCTCGCGGGCGCTGCGCGGCCGTACGCCGGTGCTGAGCGCGCCCCGGTCGGGGACGGGCAGCGCGGCCCGGTCGAGCTTGCCGCTGCCGGTGACCGGGAGGCGGTGCAGCGGCACGATGGCGGCCGGCACCATGTACTCCGGCAGCCAGGCGCGGGCCTGTTCGCGCAGCCGCCGCAGCAGGGTCGGGATGTCCCGGAAGCGGACCGGGTGGTTGCCGTGCTCGGGGCTTCGGGGACCGGACGAGGTGGCGCGGTAGGCCACGACGGGGGCGGTGGCCCCGGAGTCGGCGGTGAACAGGACGTCGAGGCTGCCGTCGGTGGCGTCCGGGGTCCAGGTGACCGCGACCGCGTACCCGAGCCGGTCGCCGAGGCGGTACAGGGCCTCCGGGTCCACCGGATCGGGCACCGGTGCCGGGTCGCCGGCCAGGGTGTGGGCGGCGGCGAGGTCCACGGTCAGTCGCGCGTTCGGGACGGCGGTGAGCCGCAGCGACGCCGGACGCTCGCGAGCCAGCAGGTCCGCGAGCGCGTCGAGGTCCGCGATCCCGGTCCCCCACGGGTACGCCGGTGGCTCGCTCCCGCCGGACGCCGGCGCGGCGGGGCTGTCGGCGCGGCGGCGGAGGACCACGTCGTACCGGTAGCGGGTCAGTTCGTTGTGGTCGTCGCCGCGCTTGACCCACAGGTCGGTGCCGTCGACCTGGGGTAGTTCGCGGGCGAGCGCGGGGAAGAACTCCGGGTCGAGCAGGAGTTCGCCCTCCCAGGCGAGGTCCTGCTCCATCGCGGTCCGGGCCTCGTCGAGACCGGTGGTGTCGAGCCCGGCGGGTCGGCGTCCGACCTGGATCGCGGCCCGGAAGCAGGGCAGCAGGCGCAGGTTGCGGACGTCGCCGACGAAGACCCGGCCGCCGGGTACGACGAGGTCCACCGCGCGACGCAGTACGTCGGCGAGGTAGTCGGCGTCGGGGAAGTACTGCGCCACCGAGTTGACGACGACAGTGTCGAAGTAGCCGGTCGGCAGCCCGTCGAAGCGGTGCGCCGGCTGTGCCCGGAGGGTGACCCGGGCGGCGAGGTCGGGGTCCCGGTCGACCTGCCGGCGCAGCGAGTCGATCGCCTGCTCGGACAGGTCGGTGCCCCAGTAGTCCGCGCAGCCGGGAGCGAGGCCGGACAGGAGCAGTCCGCTGCCGACGCCGATCTCGAGGATCCGCTCCGGGCGCAGCGCGGCGATCCGGGCGACGGTGGCGTCCCGCCAGGCCCGCATCTGCGGCAGCGGGATGGGCTGGCCGTCGTAGCTGCTGTTCCAGCCGGTGAAGTTCTCCGCCGCCGGTTCGGTCGTACCGGCGGTGTAGAGCAGTTCGTGCAGGTCCTTCCACTGGGCGACCTGGTGTTCACCACTGCCCTGTGCGGGCTGGTCACCGCTGGCCGGCACGACGTACGCGACCAGGCGGCGCTCGCCCGGTTGGTCCTCGCGGACGGTGGCGACCACCTGGGTCACGTCCGGATCGCGGGCCAGCGCCGACTCGACCTCGCCGAGCTCGATCCGGTAACCCCGGATCTTCACCTGGTCGTCGGCGCGGCCGACGAAGTCCAGTTGACCGTCGGCGCGCCACCGGACCAGGTCACCGGTCCGGTAGAGCCGCTGCCCCGGCTCGCCGTACGGGTCGGCGACGAACCGCTGGGCGGTCAGCGCCGGCCGGCCGAGGTAACCCCGGGCGAGTCCGGAACCGCCGAGGTACAGCTCACCGATCACCCCGACCGGAGCCGGGCGCAGGAACGGGTCGAGGACGTACGCACGGGTGCCGGGATCGGGTCGGCCGATCGGGACCGAGGAACCGGGGCGGGTGGTCGGGGTGCAGCGGCCCAGGGTGGAGTTGACGGTCGCCTCGGTCGGCCCGTACGCGTTGAACATCCGCTGCCGTCCGGCGTACCGGGCGACGAGTTCGGCGGAGACGCGTTCGGTGCCGGCGAGCAGGGTCGCACCCTCGGGCAGCTCGACCTGCGGCGGCAGGGCGGCCAGCAGGGCCGGCGGCAGGATCATGAAGGTGACGCCGTGCTCGTGGGCGTAGTCGGCGAGTTCGGCGGTGGGCAGCCGCAGCTCGCTGGGGACGACCACCAGCCGGCCACCGGAGAGCAGGGCCAGGCACAGGTCCCAGAACGCCACGTCGAAGCTGGGCGACGCGAACTGGAGGATCCGGCTGTGCGGGCCGATGCCGAAGCGTTGCGTCTGGGTGGCGAGCAGCTTCGCCACGCCGGTGTGGGAGAGGACCACGCCCTTCGGACGACCGGTGGAGCCGGAGGTGTAGATGACGTACGCGGTGTTCAGCACGCTCAGCGGCGCGGTCCGGTCCCGGTCGGTCGGGTCGGTGTCGGGGCAGGCGGCGATCTGGTCGGCGAGATCCGGCTCGTCGACCAGCAGCCGGGCGGTGCCGGGGCGCTCGGGTACGTCCCCGGCCAGCTCGACCGTGGTCAGCAGGCAGATCGGCGCGGCGTCGGCGAGCATGTACCCGATCCGCTCGGACGGGTAGTCGACGTCGAGCGGCAGGTACGCCCCGCCTGCCTTGAGTACGGCAAGTTCGGCCACGAACAGGTCGACCGAACGGGGCAGCGCCAGCGCGACCAGGCGCTCCGGACCGACCCCGGCGGCGATCAGCCGGTGGGCGAGCCGGTTGGCCGCAACGTTCAGTTCCCGGTACGTCAGCTCGGTCCGGTCCAGCACCAGCGCCACCGCGTCCGGGGTGCGCCGGACCCACGCCTCGAACAGCTCCGGCAGCGGTGCCGACGGACCCTCGATCGCGGTGTCGTTCCACTGCTCGACCATCAGGTCACGTTCGTCCCGGTCGAGCAGGTCGAGGCGGCCGAACGGGTGGCCCGGCCGGCTCAGCCCGTCGGTGAGCAGTCGCTCCAGGTGGCCGAGCAGCCGTTCGGCACCCGCCCCGGTCAGCGCCCGGCCGGAGTGCCGCAGGTCCAGCGTGAACGTGCCCGCTGACTCGGTGAGACCGAGCCACAGGTCGAAACCGGGGTCCGGGGTGCTGGCGTACCCGACGTTGGTGAGCGGGGTGTTCCGCTCCGGGTCCAGGTGCGCGGCGATCGCCGGCAGCGGCAGCGCGTACGCCGACGCCTCGACCCGGGCGGCGGTGACCCGGGCGACCAGGTCCCCGAGGCCGGGGTCGCCGTGCAGGTCGAGCCGCAGCGGCAGGTCGCCGGCGGTCAGCACCAGGTCGGTCCCGTTGTTGTAGCGGGCGAGCAGGGCCGCGAACCCGGCGAGTACCACGTCGTCCACGCTCGCGCCGGCCCGCCGCGCGTGTTCGGTCACCAACACGGCCAGGGTGGCGGGCAGTGCCCGCCGGTGGCCGCCGAGGTCCGGGTCGATGTCCTCGGTGAGTTCCCGTTCCGGCCCGTCGGAGGGTAGTGCGATCTCCGGCGCGGCCGGGGTCAGCCGGTCGCGCCAATACCGGAGCGCGTCGTCCACGGTGGTCAGTTCGCTGGCGGACAAGAAGACTCACACCTCTTCGACAGGGTTGCGCGGGAAGTGCGCGGGACGGCGACGGGCGCGGCCGGTCCCGCGTCGGGCAGGCCGTGCGGGGCACGGTGTCCGACCGGCCATGGGGGCGGCCGGGCGGAGCACCGGTGACGGTCAGGCCCGCAGTGCCCCGGCCGGGTACGCCGGCACCGAGCTGGGCAGGTCGCGGTGGGCCACGATCGACTCCAGGATCTCGGCGGCGCGTACGGAGCCGTTGGACAGCAGGGAGGAGCTGATCCCGTGACTGTGCTCGGTGCCGCCCTGCAGGTAGATGCCGCAGCGGAGCTGGTCGCCGGTGGACACCCGGTAGTCGCGGTCCAGCCGCAGCCGGCCGAGTTCGTCGCGGTGGCAGTAGCGGCTCAGCTCACCAAGCATGGTCGCCGGGTCGACCGGGTCGTAGCCGGTGGCGCAGATCAGCACGTCCGCGTCGAGTACGGCGGGCTGCCCGGTGATCAGCGTCTCGATGGTGACCTTGACGCCGTCCGCGTGCGACACGGCGGAACGCAGCCGGGAGGTGTTGAGCAGCCGCAGCCGGGACTGGCCGAGCACCTGTTCCCGGTAGCTGCGCCGGTACAGCTCGGCGATCAGGTCGCCGTCCACCACGGAGTAGTTGGTGTTGCCGTGGTAGTCCATGAGCTGGGTTTTCACGTCGGCCGGCGCGTCGAAGTAGTCGTCGACGGCGCCCGGGTCGAAGATCCGGTTGGCGAACGAGCTGTCGTCGGCCGGGCTGTAGCCGTAGCGGGAGAAAACCGCGCAGATTTCGGCGTCGGGGAACCGCTCGTGCAGGTGCGCGGTGACCTCGGCGGCGCTCTGTCCGGCGCCGACGACCACGAACCGCGACGGTGCCGGGCCGGTACGACGGGCGAGGTTGAACAGCAGATCGCGGCTGTGCCAGATCCGGTCGTCGGCGATGACACCGGCCGGCAGCCGGGGCGTGAGACCGGTGGCGAGTACGAGGTTGCGGGCCCGATGCACGGTGGTGCCCTCGCCGGTGTCGACCAACACGTCGACCAGCTCGATGCCGTCCTCGGTGGTCACCGGGCGTACGCCGATCACCTCGTGGCCGTACCGGACCAGGTCGTCCACCTGGGCCGCGGCCCATTCGAGGTAGTCGTGGTACTCGATCCGCAGCGGGTAGAGCGTCTTGTGGTTGATGAAGTCGACCAGCCGGCCCTTGGCGTGCAGGTAGGCCAGGAAGCTGAACCGGCTGGTGGGGTTGCGCAGCGTCACCAGGTCCTTGAGGAACGAGACCTGCATGGTCGCGTCGTCCAGCAGCATGCCCCGGTGCCAGCCGAAGGTCTGTTGTCGTTCGAGGAAGACCGCGCTCACCGGCCGTTTCGCCTGGTCCGGTCCGGTTGTTCCGGCCTGTTCGGTCAGGGCGATGGCCAGGGCCAGGTTGGACGGCCCGAACCCCACTCCGACGATGTCGTGAACAGGCACCTCGTCATGCGGCGGTACGTGCGCCATGGACCACACCCCTAGATCGTCGATTTAGGGTAGGCTACCCTTGCTTCAAATCTCGGTCAATGAGTCGACAGCAACACCCCACACGCTAGCTAGGTAAGCCTTGCCTGACTAGTATCCCCCATCGCCAGGAGGCCTCCACATGCGAGTGATCATGTTCGGTTACCAGACCTGGGGTCATCGGACCCTGCAGGCGCTGCTGGACTCGGAACATGAGGTCGTCATGGTGGTGACGCACCCCAAGAGCGACCACGCGTACGAGCAGATGTGGGACGACTCGGTGGCGGACCTGGCCCGCGAGCACAACGTACCGGTGCTGTTGCGCCAGCGCCCGGACGACGAGCTGGCCGACCAGGTCAAGCAGGCCGACGCGGACGTGATCGTGGCCACCAACTGGCGCACCTGGCTGCCCCCGGCGATCTTCAACATCCCTCGTCACGGCACCCTCAACGTGCACGACTCACTGCTGCCCAAATACGCCGGGTTCTCCCCGCTGATCTGGGCGCTGATCAACGGCGAGCCGGAGGTCGGGGTCACCGCGCACCTGATGGACGACACCCTGGACGGCGGCGACATCGTGCTGCAGCGCGCCGTGCCGGTCGGGCCCACCGACACCACGGCGGACCTGTTCCACCGCACCCTTGCCCTGTTCGGTCCGATCACACTGGACGGCCTGGCACTGATCGAATCCGGTCGGACCGACTGGACCAAGCAGGACCCGAGTCAGGGCAGCTTCTTCCACAAGCGGTCCATCCAGGACAGCCTGATCGACTGGACCTGGCCGGCGGAGGACCTGGAGCGGCTGGTCCGGGCCCTGGCGGATCCGTACCCGAACGCGTTCACCCACCACAAGGGCGAGCGGGTCCGGATCATCGAGGCCGGGTTGTCGCGCGGCTACTACGGCGGTACCCCCGGCCGGGTCTTCATCAAGGAAGGCGACGGGATCGTCATCGTCGCGGGCAGCGAGGCCCGGCACGGCCGCAGCCACGGCCTGGTGATCAAACGGGTACGCACCGACGACGGCACCGAGTACCCGGCGACCGAGTACTTCCACACCATGGGCGGCTACCTCACCAACCAGCCCTGACGGCGAACTCGGGCGGGTCCCGCCCCGGAGCACGACGCGCCGGGTCCGGACCCGCCCGAGTTGTCAGTTCTCCTGGGACCTGCCCCGGCGCCAGTACCCCATGAACGCCACCGAACGCCGGTCGACACCCCGCTCCCCCACCAGGTGGCGACGCATCGCCACGACCGCGCCCGCCTCCCCGGCGAGCCAGGCGTAGAAGCCGGCCGAGCCGTCCGTCTCGCCCGGCTCGGGTACGTCCCACGGGTCCTCGACGTCGTCCGCCAGGTCGGATTCGCCGCCCCCCGCCGCCACGACAAGCCCCGGCTGTCCTGATCGGACGGACGAGGTCGTGCCCACCGGCACCGGGACCAGGTCCGTGAGCAGGTCGCGTACCACCGGACCGAGGCGTTCGCCCCGGCTGCGGGACAGCCAGATCACCGTCACGCCGGCCGGCGCGTCGAACTCGACGGCGTCGGCGGGTTCCGCCACCTCCAGTACGACCGTCGCCCGGTCCTCGGGCCCGAGTGCCTCGGCGATGGCCGACGCCGCCGGGAGGGCGGCCTCGTCCGCGGCCAGCAGCAGCCGCCTCGGGTGCGGCGGCGGTGCCCAGGCCACATCGCCGACCGGGCCGGGATGTCCGGCGACCGGGCCGATGATGGTGATCGGGTCACCGGGGCGGGCGGCGCCCGCCCAGCGGGACGCCGGGCCGATGTCACCGTGCAGCACGAAGTCCAGGTCGAGTTCGCGGCGATCCGGCCGGAACGCCCGCACCGTGTACGTCCGTAGCGGCGGGCGCCGGGCGACGGGCACCGACTGCCACTGCTGCACCCAGTCCGGGCCGATGGGCAGTTCGTCGGGATCGCCGTTGGGCGGGAACAGCAGGTTGATCCGCTGGTCGAAGCCGTGACCGGCGAACCCCGCGAGGGATTCGCCGGCCACGGTCACGCGTACGAAGGTCGGGCTCAGGCGCTGGACCCGGAGCACCCGTACGGCGAACGGCAGGTAGGCCGCCACGTTTACCGACCGGGCGCGACGAGCATCGGCAGGAGCTGGTCGATCGCGTACGGGACGCTGAGAACGGTGACGAAGGACAGTGCGGCACCGACCGGCGGCTCCATGTAGGGCACGAACACGGCTCGCTGCTCCTTGGCCACCTTCAGTGCCGCGTAGACCGGATCGGCCTTGACCCGCGGCTCCACCGACTCGTCGGTGGTCAGCAGCACCAGCCGGTCCACGTCGAGCAGGTCCAGCCGCTCCGAGCTGATCACCGCGGCGGTGTCCTTGCCGGCGACCTGTTCGACCTGGTCGGATAGCTTGAAGCCCATCTCGCCCAGCAGTTGCGCCTTGGGGTCGCTCTTGGCGAACGCGGCGTACGTGCCCGGCTCGCTCGGGTCCGCCACCACGGCGGTCTGGGTGGCGAACTCCGGGTGCTGCTTGCGGATGTCGGCCAGGCGCTGGTCGATCGCGGCGAGCAGCTCGTCGACCTTCGGCTGCTGGCCGAGGGCCTGCCCGATCACCCGGGCCATCTCGTCCCACGGGGTGGAGTAGTCGTCGTACTTCTTGGACTGGGCAACCACCGGGGCGATCTTCGACAGGGTCGTGTACTGCTCCTGCGTCATGCCCGAGTACTGCGCGACGATCAGGTCCGGCTTCAGCGCGACGATCTTCTCGACCTGGTACTCGTCCCGCTCGCCGACAATCTCCGGCGGGGTGGTCCCCCACTTGTCCTTCACCCAGGCCCAGTTGCCGAACGGGCGCTCGCCGAACCAGTCGACCGCGCCGACCGGCTTGATGCCCAACGCCAGCACCGTGTCCTGGTCACTGAGCCCGAGGGTGACCACACGGGTGGCCGCCTTGGTGACGGTGGTGGAACCGTACTTGTGCTCGATCATGACCGGGAACGCCCCGGAGGTCGCCGATGGCGCGGCGGCGTCGGGCTCGGCGGAGTCGCCACCGCAGGCGGCCACCGTGGCGGTCAGTGCCACCGCCAGCAGCGTCCGCGCCAGCAGGCCGGACCGGCGATTGACTATCTTCGACGGGCTAAGCATGGGTCCCCTTCGGGAATCGCGTCGCACTGAGCCTCGGCACCCGCCGAGGAGAGGTTGCCATATAGTAAGGGTCGGCTTACCTAACCTCAAGCCGTAGGATGCTCACACCCGTGTCGAGCGACGATCAGCGCCGCCGAGGCACAACCTGTGAGGGGAGACCATGTGAGCGCACCGATCAGGCCACCCACGGTGCGCGGGCGGACCCGACACCACGTGGTCGCGCTCACCGCCGGGTTGCTCGTACTCGGTCTGGTCTGTCTGCTCTCCATCGCGATCGGAGCCCGGCAGATCCCGCTCACCCAGGTCGTACGGTCCCTGATGGACCCCGGCCAGGCACCCGAGGACATCCTCGCGATCGTACGGGGCCTGCGGCTGCCGCGTACCGCGCTCGGCCTGCTGGCCGGTGCCGCGATCGGCCTGGCCGGTGCCGTCATGCAGGGACTGACCCGCAACCCGCTGGCCGACCCCGGACTGCTCGGGGTCAGCGCCGGTGCGGCCTTCGGCATCGTCACCGCGAGCGCTGTGCTGCATCTCACCGGCCTGTACGGCTACATCTGGTTCGCCATCCTCGGTGCACTGCTCGCCAGCGCCGTCGTCTACCTGCTCGGTGGGGTGGGACGGGGTGGGGCGACACCGGTGAAACTCGCCCTGGCCGGAGTCGGGGTGACCCTGCTGCTCGGCTCCCTGACCAGCGCCATCGTGCTGGCCAGCCCGCTGGCCCTGGATCGGTACCGGTTCTGGACCGCGGGCTCGATCGCCGGGCAGACCAGCGGCACCCTGCTGCGGGTGCTGCCGTTCCTCGCCGTCGGCATCCTCGCCGCGCTCGCCCTCGCGCCCGCGCTGAACAGCCTCGCCCTCGGCGACCAGGTGGCCACGGCGCTCGGCCGTCGGGTCGGCCTGATCCGGCTGGGCGGAGCCGCCGCCGTCACCGTGCTGGCCGCCGCCACGGTCGCGGTCACCGGACCGATCGTCTTCGTCGGGCTCGTCGTACCGCACCTGGTGCGGATGATCACCGGGCCGGACTATCGCTGGCTGCTGCCGTACACCCTGGTTCTGGCACCGATCCTGTTGCTGACGGCGGACATCGCCGGCCGGGTGGTGGCCCGGCCCGGGGAGATCCAGGTAGGCGTCATCGTCGCCTTCCTCGGTGCGCCGTTCTTCATCGCCCTGGTCCGCCGGCGTCGGCTGGCGGAACTCTGATGGCCCTGCTCGAACTCACCACCCAGGCCGGACGGGCCACCTACCGGCTGGGCCGGGGCGCCGTGTCCGGCGTCGTGTCCGTACGCGTCCTGGTGGTCACGACCGTGCTCGCGGTCGCCACCCTCGGGGTGTTCTGCCTCGGCGTCGCCACCGGTGACTACCCGATAACGGTGACCGACGTGGTCCCCGCCCTGTTCGGCGTCGGCGACCCCGGCACCCTGCTCGTGGTGAACGAGCTCCGCCTGCCCCGGGTGCTGGTCGGCCTGCTCGTCGGAGCCGCCTTCGGCATCTCCGGTGCGGTGTTCCAGACCATGACCCGCAACCCGCTGGCCAGCCCGGACATGATCGGGGTGATCGCCGGGGCGCAGACCGCGGTGGTCGCCGGCATCGTGCTCGGCTTCGGCGCCGGGCTCGGCACCCAGGCCCTCGGCCTGCTCGGGGCCCTGGTCGCCGCCCTGGCGGTGTACGTGCTCGCGTGGGGGCGCGGGGCGACCGGATACCGGATCGTCCTGGTCGGCATCGGGGTGGCCTGGATGTGCACCAGCGCCACCGACTACCTGATCGCCAAGGCGTTGCCGTTCGAGGCGCAGAAGGCGGTCGGCTGGCTGGTCGGCAGCCTCAACGAGCGCGGCTGGCACCACGTACGCCCGATCGGGCTGGCGCTGGCGGTGCTCGTACCCGCCACCCTGCTGCTCAGCCGCTGGCTGCGTACGCTGCAACTCGGCGAGGCGGTCGCCACCGGCCTCGGTACGCACGTCGCCCGCGCCCAGTTGGCGCTCCTGGTGACCGCCGTCGGCCTGGCCGCCTTCGGCACCGCTGCCGCCGGACCGATCCTGTTCGTCGCGCTGATCGCACCGCAGATCGCCCAGCGGCTGGCCGCCATGGCCGCACCTCCGCTGCTGGTCTCCGCGCTGACCGGTGCCCTGATCGTGCTGACCGGTGACCTGATCGCCCGGCACGTGCTGCCGGACGACCACCTGCCCGTCGGGGTGGTGACCGGTGTGCTCGGCGCCCCGGTCCTGCTCTGGCTCCTCGCCCGCGCCAACCGAACCGGCTCCGGAGGATGACCCGTGACCGCTGAACCCCTCGGCCGAGCCACGCCAGACCCCACGGTCGAACCCCCCGACCTGCGCGCGACCGGCCTGCGTCTGGGCTACGACAAGATGATCGTCGTCGACGACCTCGAGATCGCCATCCCGCCCGGCCGAATCACGGTGATCGTCGGCGCCAACGCCTGCGGCAAGTCGACCCTGCTCCAGGCGCTCGCCCGGCTGCTCCCGCCGCGCGCCGGCGCGGTCGAACTGGACGGCAGGTCGATCCAGTCCATGCCGACCCGGCAGGTGGCCCGTCGGATCGGGATCCTGCCGCAGTCACCGGTCGCACCGGCCGGACTCACCGTGATCGACCTGGTCACCCGGGGACGCGCGCCGCACCAGACCTGGTGGCGGCAGTGGTCCACAACGGACGAGCGGGCGGTGCACGACGCGCTGACCGCCACCGACATGCTCGACCTCGCGCACCGTCCGGTCGACGAACTCTCCGGCGGCCAACGGCAACGGGCCTGGATCGCGATGTCCATCGCCCAGGGCACACCGGTGCTGCTGCTCGACGAGCCGACCACGTTCCTCGACCTGGCCCACCAGATCGACGTACTCGACCTGGTCGTCGACCTCAACCGGCAGGAGAACCGCACGATCGTGATGGTGCTGCACGACCTCAACCAGGCCAGCCGGTACGCCGACCACCTGATCGCGATGAAGGCGGGACGGATCGTCGCGCAGGGTGCCCCCGCCGAGGTGATCACCACGGAGCTGGTGGAGCAGGTCTTCGACCTCGACTGCCGGATCACCGTCGACCCGGTCACCGGCACCCCGATGATCATCCCGATCGGGCGGCACCACCGGGCCGACACCACTCCCCTGGCCGTGGCGTGAGCCGGGTGGCCGAGGCGCCCGCACCGGCCGCGTCCGGCCCGGCCGAGCCGTCTGTGACGCCGACGGCGGGGGACCTGACCGCACGCCGGATCCTGCGCCGGGCGGTCACCGGACAGGGCCGGTACGTCACCCTCGGCGCCCTGCTCGCGATCGGGCACCAGGCCGGCGAGGCACTGGTGCCGGTGATCATCGGCGTGGTCGTGGACCGGGCGGTGGCCACCGGGTCCACGTCGGCGCTGGTGCAGTGGCTCGCCGTACTGGCGGTGGTCTTCGCGGCCCTGTCGACGTGCTACCGGTTCGCCGCGCGGGCCGGTGAACGGGCAGCCGAACAGGCGGCCCACCAGATCCGCCGCGAGTTGACCGGGCGGGTCCTCGCCCCGTACGGCGGGGTGGAGCGCGGGCACCTGTCCGGGGCGCTGGTCAACATCGCCACCAGCGACGCGAGCCGGGTCGGCGCGGTGAACATGGCCCTGACCGCCGGGGCGGCGGCGTTGGCGGCGCTGGCCACCACCGCCGTCGCACTGTTGAGCATGTCGGTGTCACTGGGGCTACTGATCCTGCTCGGCGCGCCGCCGGTGCTCTGGGTCGCGCACCTGCTCGGCGGTCTGCTCCAGCGGCGCAGCGCGGCCGAGCAGGAGAACGCCGCGCACGCCTCCGGGGTCGCCGCCGACCTCGTCGCCGGCCTGCGGATCCTCAAGGGAATCGGCGCCGAACAGGCCGCCTGGGCCCGCTACCGCCTGATCAACCGCCGGTCGCTGGCCGCCACCCTGCGCGCGGCGCAGGCACAGGCCTGGCATGACGGCGCGCTGATCGCCGTCACCGGTGTGTTCATCACCGCGGTCGCCCTCTGGGGCGCCCGCCTCGCGATCCACGGCGACATCACCATCGGTGAGCTGATCGCCGCGGTCGGACTGGCGCTGTTCCTGCTCAACCCGCTGTCGTTGGTCAGTTGGGTGAACGCCGAACTCGCCCAGGCGCGGGCGTCGGCCGCCCGGGTCGCCGCGGTGCACGCGGCCACCCCGGCGGTCCGGCCCGGCGGTACCGGCCCGGCCACCCCGGTCCGGGGCGAACTGCGGTTGCACGGGATCGCGGACGGTCCGCTGCACGTCGACGACCTCCGGGTGGCGCCCGGAGAGATGCTCGGCGTGGTCGCCCCCGACCCGGCTGCGGCCGCCGCGCTGGTCCGTTACCTGGCCCGCGAGGCGGACCCCGAACGAGGCACGGTGACCCTCGACGGGATCGCGCTGACCGACCTGGATCCGGCGCTGGTCCGCGCGGCGATGCTCACCGCCACCCACGACGCGGTGCTCTTCGAGGGCAGTGTCCTGGACAACGTCACCGCGGCCGGCGGCGCGACGGACGCACTCGACCGGGTGCTCGCCGCCACCGCCGTCGACCAGGTCGCCGGGGTGCTTCCCGAGGGGATGCACACGATGGTCGGCGAACGCGGGCGGTCGCTCTCCGGTGGGCAGCGTCAGCGGGTCGCCCTGGCCCGCGCGCTGAACGCCGGGGCGGCGGTGCTCGTCGTACACGAACCCACCACCGCCGTCGACGCCGCGACCGAGGCCCGGATCGCCGTACGACTGCGGCAGCTGCGGGCCGGACGTACGACGATCCTGGTCACCGGCAGCCCGGCCCTGCTCGCCGTCACCGACCGGGTGGTCCTGCTCGACGGTGACCGCGAACCGGTCGTCGGGCGCCACGCCGACCTGGTACGCGACCACGAGCGCTACCGCACGACGGTCCTCGCCTGACCCTCCGACCGCCGCCGTCCGATGTCCACCGCCGCCCGGCCGGCGCCCGCACACCCGATCGATGTCGAACGCCTGACAAGGGAGACCAGTGACCCCGCACGTGCTACCGATCGCCAGCCCGGCCCAGACCACCGCGGCGGTACGGCACCTGCTGCGTGGCCGCCGGGCACTGGCCGTGGGGTCGCTCGGCGTACTCGCCGCCGCCACCGCGATCGGACTGCTCACGCCGCCGCTGCTGGGACACATCGTCGACCTGGTCACCGACGGCGGGACGGTCGGCGCGCTCACCGTACCGGCGGTGCTGCTGATCGCCATCGCGCTCACCCAGGCGGTGGCCACCGCGATCGGCATCGGCATGATCGCCCGGCTGGGCGAGGGAATGCTCGCCGACCTGCGGGAACAGTTCGTCGACCGGGCACTGCACCTGCCGTTGGGGCGGCTGGAACAGGCCGGCTCCGGCGACCTCACCTCACGGGTCACCAACGACGTCACCGCCATCGCCGAGGCGGTACGCGGCGCGCTGCCCGAACTGGCCCGCTCGGTGCTGGTCATCGGGCTGACCCTGGTCGGCCTCGCCGTGCTCGACTACCGCTTCCTCCTGGCCGCCCTGCTCGCCGTTCCGATCCAGTGGCACACCGTCCGCTGGTACCTGCGCCGCAGCCCGGCCCTGTACGCCGCACACCGGGTGGCCGTCGGCGCCCAGCAGCAGCAGTTGCTGGAGAGCATCGGCGGCGCCCCGACCGTACGGGCGCTGCGGCTCGACGAACGCCACCTGGCGCAGGTGACCGACCGTTCCCGGGGCGCGGTCGACCTCGCCCTGCGCGCCGTACGCCTGATCACGCGGTTCTACGGCCGGCTCAACCTGGCCGAGTTCGTGGGGCTCTCCGCCGTACTCGTGGTCGGTTTCCTGCTCACCGACGCAGGTGTGGTCACCATCGGTACGACCGCCGCCGCCACGCTCTACTTCCACAACCTCTTCGGCCCGATCAACTCGGCGCTGCGGCTGGTGGACGACGCCCAGGTGGCGACGGCGAGCCTGGCCCGGCTGGTCGGGGTGACCCAACTCGACACCCCGGCCACCGCACCGGACCACCCGACCGCGGTGGACACCTCGGTGAAGGCGGTCGACGTCGAGTACGCCTACCTGCCCGGCCAACGGGTGCTGTCGGGGGTGAGCCTCGACATCGCACCGGGTCAGCGGGTGGCGCTGGTCGGTGCGAGTGGCGCGGGCAAGACCACGCTGGCCCAGCTCGTCGCGGGCGTACACCGGCCGACGGCGGGCACGATCATGCTCGGCGGGGTGGAGCTCGGCGAGTTGCCGCCGGAGCAGCGACGCCGGATGGTCGCGGTGGTCACCCAGGAGGTGCACGTGTTCGCCGGGCCCCTCGCCGACGACCTGCGGCTGGCCCGGCCGGACGCGACCGACGAGCAACTGCGCACCGCCCTGGCCGAGGTCGAGGCGCTGGACTGGGCGGTGGCGCTGCCCGAGGGCCTGGACACGGTGGTCGGCGACGGCGGGCACCAGCTCTCCGTGACGCAGGCGCAGCAGTTGGCGCTGGCCCGGGTGATCCTGGCCGACCCTCGGGTGGTGATCCTCGACGAGGCCACCGCCGACGCCGGCAGCGCCGGGGCACGGGTGCTGGAACGGGCGGCCGAACGCGCGCTGCACGGGCGTACGGCGCTGGTGGTCGCCCACCGCCTGACCCAGGCGGTCACTGCGGACCGGATCGTGGTGCTGGAGGCCGGTCGGGTGCTCGACTCCGGCACGCACGAGGAACTGATCGCCCGGGAGTCCGGCCACTACGCCACTCTCTGGCAGGCCTGGTCACAACAGCGCTGAGCCGCCGCACCGCTCCCCCGCGCGGCAGAACCCGTTCAGGATGCGGGCCGCGCCAGTTGACGCCGGCCACCTCGCCCGAGTTGGACGTGACCTCCATCCGGATCTCACGAACCCCGCCGAACACCGCGATGCCCACCCAGGCACCGACTCCGATGACGACGACGACGGCCGCCACCGCCCCGATCACCTTCGGACTACGGAACCAGGGACGGCGGACACCGGTGGTGTCGACATGCTCGGTCACGCCGGCAGGTCAGCGGATCGACCGCCTGTTGATCGGCACGACGTCCGGTCGGCGGAAGTCCCGTGGGGACGGGCCGAAAGTCCCGTCCCGCAACGGGACCACGGCCTCTGATCTTCAACCCCGCGCCGGCGTCGAATGGAGGTAGCCAGAGCGCCTGGCCGGATACGGAGAAGGGACGTGGCGACAATGACCGCGATGGCCGAGCGGCATACGGGGCCCGGAACCACTGCGATCCCGACCCAGCAGCGCGCGGAGAGCGGCCGGCAGCGGGCGGCCCGCTACGTCTGGGCCGGCGTCCGGATCGCCCTGGGATGGACCTTCCTGTGGGCCTTCCTCGACAAGACCTTCGGGCTCGGCCACGAGACCGAGTCGAAGTCGGCCTGGATCAACGGCGGCAGCCCGACCGAGGGCTTCCTGAACTTCGGCGCCGCCGGACCGTTCAAGGGCTTCTACAACTCGATCGCCGGCAGCGGATGGGCCGACTGGCTGTTCATGACCGGTCTCGCCGGTCTCGCGGTGGCGCTCCTGCTCGGCATCGGCCTGCGGGTCGCCGCGGTCGCCGGTGGCCTGCTCTTCGTGATGATGTGGACCGTCGTCCTGCCACCGGAGAACAACATCTTCATGGACGACCACCTCATCAACGCCGCCGTCCTGGCCGGACTCGCGCTCACCGCCGCCGGCGACACCGCCGGACTCGGCCGGCCCTGGGCCCGGCTACCGATCGTGCAACGGCTGCCCTGGCTCAGGTAGCCACGCACGCCCGGCCCGCCCCGCCGACCAGGCGGGCCGGGCCCCCGCCGGACACCCGACACGTACATGTGACGACAGGAGAAATCGCTATGGTCGACCCGGCTTCGGTACCGGACCGTGCACCCGCGGCAGTGCTCGCCCGGGCGGCGGTGGCCGCGGGATACGCACCCTCGATCCACAACACCCAGCCGTGGCGGTGGTCGGCCCACCCCGACCGGCTGGAACTGTTCGCCGAACGCGACCGGCAACTGTCCGCCACCGACCCGCAGGGTCGACTGCTGGCGATCAGCTGCGGTGCGGCGCTGCACCACGCGCTGGTGGCGCTGCGGGCCCAGGGCTGGGCCGCCGAGGTGGACCGGACCGCCGACCCGGACCGACCGGACCTGCTCGCCACGCTGACGGCGGAGACCCGGACTCCGGTGACGCCCCGGGCGAAGCAACTCTTCGACGCCTCGTCCACCCGGCGTACCGACCGCCGGCCGGTCAGCGACCAGCCGGTGCCCGCCCCGGCCCTGGCCGCCATCCAGGAGGCGGTCACCGGCCGGGCCCGCCTTCAGGTGCTCACCCGCGAGCAGGTCCTCGACCTGGCCGCGGCGGCGGATGCCGCGGCCACCGTCGAGTCGACCGATCCCGCCATCCGCGCCGAGATGGCGTACTGGACCGGCCGTTCGGAACGGGCCGGCGTCGGCCTGCCGGTCGGCGTACTGCCGGCACGGGCGCCGCAGACGACGGTGCCGGACCGCGACTTCGGCCGGGCCGGGACGCTCCTGGTCGGCCCCGGCCACGACCGGGCGGCGACCTACCTGCTGCTGTACGGCGACGACGACGAGCCTGCCGGCTGGTTGCGGGCCGGTGAGGCCCTCTCCTCGGCCTGGCTGACCGCGGAGGCGCTCGGGGTGTCGGTGCTGCCGCTGAGTGCGGCGATCGAGGTGGCCGGCACCCGGCAGATCCTGCGCCGGTTGCTGTCCGGGCTCGGTCACCCCTACCTGGTCCTCCGCCTGGGCATCGCCGACCCGGACCAGCCCGGACCGCCGCAGACGCCACGGACATCCCCGGCCGGCCTGGTCGAGATCGCGACGCTGTGACCACCACCGACCGAACCTGTACGTCGGAGAATCGTAAGATCGTCGACCGCACCGATAGCATCGGCGGATGCACGCGTCAGAACCTCCGGACGCTGACCGGCGCGACACTCCCTCGCTCGGGCTGAGTCCGCTGTCCCGGGTCCGGCTGGACGAGTTGCTCCAGGAGATGCTCGACCGGGTCGGTGAGGTCGTCACCAGCCGGGAACGGTTGCGGGCGCTGCTGGACGCGGTGGTGGCGATCGGGTCGGACCTCGACCTGCGCAGCACCCTGCGACGGATCGTCGAGGCGGCGTGCGAACTGCTCGGCGCCCGGTACGGCGCACTGGGTGTGATCGGCCCCGACCGGTTGCTGACCGAGTTCATCACCCACGGCATCGACCCCGAGCTGCATGCGCGCATCGGCGACCTGCCGAGCGGTAGGGGTGTGCTCGGGCTGCTGATCGCCGACCCCCGCTCGGTACGGATGCCGGACATCACCGAGCACGCCCAGTCGTACGGCTTCCCGCCGAACCACCCGCCGATGCACAGCTTCCTCGGCGTACCGGTGCGGATTCGGGACCAGGTCTACGGCAACCTCTACCTGGCGGAGAAGCGGTCCGCGCGCGAGTTCACGCAGGACGACGAGGAGATCGCGGTCGCGCTGGCGGGCCGCCGCGGGTGTGGCGATCGAGAACGCGCGCCTCTACGCGGTCGCCCACCGCCGGGAACGGTGGCTGGCCGCCACCGCCGAGATCACCTCGGTGCTCCTGGGCGAGGTGCGGCGGACCGACGCGCTGGCCCTGGTCGCCCGCCGGGCCCGGGAGCTCGCCGAGGCCGAACTGGTCCTCGTGCTGCTCTACGACGAGGAGGCGGAACAGTTTGTGGTCGAGGTGGTCGACGCGGCCGAGGCCGACGAGGCGCCACCGGTCGGCATGATCCTGCCGGCCGCCGACGCGACGTTCGCCACCTCGGTCACCGACCACCGGCACACCGTGGTCGAGAGCCTGGCCATAGCCGCGACCTGGCCGGTACGGGTCACCGACGGCCCCGCCATGGTCTCCCCGCTCTCTGCGGCCGGCACGCTGCACGGCGTACTGGTGGTGGCGTATCCGGTGGGTTCGGCGCAGCGCGGCGACGACGAGGTGCCGCTGCTGGCCAGTTTCGCCGCCCAGGCGGCCCTGGCGATGGAACGGGCCCGGGCGCAGGAGGAGCGCGAACTGCTCGTGGTGCTGGAGGACCGGGAACGGATCGCCCGCGACCTGCACGACGTGGTGATCCAGCGACTGTTCGCCACCGGGCTGCAGTTGCAGAGCACCGTGCCGCTGGCCGCCCGGCCGGAGATCGGGCAGCGGATCAACGCGGCGGTCGACGAACTCGACTCCACCATCCGGGACATCCGTCGGGCGATCTTCGAGCTGCGTACGCCGATGAGCGCGACTCTGCGTACGGACATCCGGGCCGAGGTCGACTCCGCGGCCGGGGCGATCGGATTCCGGCCGGCCCTGGAGATCGTCGGGCCGGTCGACAGCGCGGTACCCGACGCGACCCGTCCCGAGTTGCTCGCGGTCCTGCGCGAGGCGCTGTCGAACGCGGTACGGCACGCCGCCGCGTCCCGACTCACGGTGCGGGTGAAGGTCGACGCGGGGTGGCTGACGCTGACCGTCGACGACAACGGCGGCGGTGGCCCCCCGGACCCGAACCGAGCGCGGGGCGGCCTGGTCAACATGCGGGAGCGGGCGGAGCGGCTGGGCGGCGAGTTCACCGTCGGACCGGCGGAGCCGTACGGCACCAGCGTGCGCTGGCGGGTCCCGCTGGACTGACCGCCCGGATCCGCCGGACCGGTCAGGGGCGCTGGCCCAGTAGCCGGGTGGCCAGCACCGCCGCCTGCGTACGGCGCTCCAGTCCGAGCTTGGCCAGCAGACTCGACACGTAATTCTTGATCGTCTTCTCGGCGAGGAACATCTTCGCCGCGATCTCCCGGTTGGTCATCCCCTCGGCCACGTACTCCAGGATCCGGCGCTCCTGCTCGGTGAGGGCCTTCAGCTCGCGCGGTGCCTCGACCCCGTTGCGGACCCGTTCCAGCACCCGCTGGGTCACCGCCGGGTCGAGCAGCGACTGCCCCGCCGCCACCCGGCGCACCCCGTCGACCAGGTCGGTCCCGCGGATCTGCTTCAGCACGTAACCGGCGGCGCCGGCCATGATCGCGGCGAAGAGCGCCTCGTCGTCCTCGTACGAGGTGAGGATCAGGCCCCGGATCGACGAGTCGACCGAGCGCACGTCCCGACACACGTCGATACCGTTGCCGTCCGGCAGCCGGGCGTCGAGGATCGCCACGTCCGGCCGGAGCGCGGGGATCCGCACCGTCGCCTCCCGCGCCGACCCGGACTCGCCGACCACCTCGATGTCACCGGCGGTCTGCAACAGGTCGGCCAGGCCACGGCGGACGACCTCGTGGTCGTCGAGCAGGAAAACTCGGATCATCCCTCGTTTCTACCCGTCCCGGACGGCTCGTGCACAGGGCCGAAGGTCCCGCCATCGGTCACGGGGTCGCCGGGGCGGGCGGGCAGTCGGTGCAGGTCGGCGGGGAGAGTGCGGGCGGTACGGGTCGGGCCACTCGGCCCGGTGGGTCGGGACCGACGCCCCTGCCCGCGACCGGGTCCCCGGACGGAGGGTGGGGGCACGGACACCCGACACACCGGTCGGCACACCGGGACCCACCACCGGGAGGATGCGATGACGCTCGCCCCGTACACCCTCAGCGACCTGCGCCCGGCGGTGGCCGCGGCGATCCGGGCCCCGTCCCTGCACAACAGCCAGCCGTGGCGCTTCCAGCTACGGCACGGCGGCATCGAGGTCCGGGTCGACCCGGACCGGCGGCTTCCGGCCTGCGACCCTTCCGGCTGGGCCGCCCGGATCGGCTGCGGGGCGGCCGTGTTCAACCTCCGACTGGCCCTGGCCTCGGCCGGCACCCCGCCGCGGGTACGGCTGCGTCCGTACCCGGAGGATCCGGACGTGGTGGCGCGGCTGGTCCCCGACCGCCCCCGGCCCGCGACCCCGAGCGAGCGGGAACTGCATGCCGTCATCACCCGACGGCACAGCAACCGGATGCCGTTCTGGCCGACGCCGGTGCCGCCGGACGCGCGGTGGCGGCTGATCGAGGCCGCGCGGGCGGAGGACGGCTGGCTCGACCTGGTCATCGGTTCGGCACCGGTGCACGCGCTGGCCGAGGTCGTCCGCGGTGCGCACCGGGTGCTCGAACGCGACCGCGACTACCAGGCGGAACTGGCGCGGTGGATCCGCCTCGACGCCGCGTTGGACGGCGTGCCGGCAACCGCGGGCGGGCCGGCCGGTGAACCCCAGGACCTGCTGCCGCAGCGGGCGTTCGGCGTACGGACCCGGGCTCCCGGCCGGGACTTCGAGCCCGAGCCACTGGTCGCGGTGCTCGGCTGCGTCGGTGACCATCCCCGTGACCAGGTGGCCGCCGGGCAGGCCCTGCAACGGGTGCTGCTCACCGCCGCCGCCGACGGTCTGGCCGTGTCGATGCTGTCCCAACCGATCGAGGTGCCCGCCGCGCGGGAGCAACTGCGGCTGGCGCTGGGCCGGGCGGGGGTGGCGCAGATGGTCCTGCGGATCGGTTACGGCCAGCCCGGCTGGCCGACTCCGCGCCGCGAGGTGGAGGAGGTGATCGACGCGGTACGGGGGTCGATCGGGGTCCCGACAGCCGTCGCGCGCGGAGCATAGACCGTTGTGATCGTCATGATACAGTCGGTGACTCCTCCGGCCGGGCACGTTGGTGGACGATCGCCACGTGCGTCGGGTTCCCTACGAGCAATCGGTGAGGGTTGATGTCCGAGACGTCCGGGCGGGTGCTGCCGGTCTACCTTGTGGCCGACGAGTCGCGATCGATGTCGCCGGTGGTGGACGAGCTGAACGCGGGGCTCACCTCGCTGCACGACGCCCTGCTGCGCGAGCCGATGGCGGCGGCGAAGGTGCGCTTTTCCGTACTGGGCTTCTCCAACGACGTGATCGTGCACGTCGCCCTCGCCGACCTGCGCGCGGAGGGGCCACTGCCGCAACTCTCCGTGAGGGACGGTACGAGCTACGGCGCGGCCTTCTCGGTCCTGCTGGACCGGATCCCCGCCGACGTCCGGGCACTCAAGCGGGAGGGATTCTCGGTGCACCGCCCCGCGGTGTTCTTCCTCAGCGACGGGCAGCCCACCGACCCCGGGCAGTGGGAGGAGCCGTACCGCACGCTGGTCGACCGGGAACGGACGCCGACGGCGCCGAACATCATCGCCTGCGGCATCGGCGACGCCCGGGCGGCGACCATCCTCCGGGTGGCCACCCGACCGGAGTTCGCGTTCGTCGCCACCCCCGGCGTCGAGGTGGGTCTGGCGATCGCCGAGTTCTGCGCCGCGCTCACCAAGAGCGTGATCAAGTCCGGGCAGGCGCTCGGTGGCGCCGACGCCGAACTCGTGGTCGAACGACCCGACAACTTCCGGATGGCGCTGGACGTCGTATAGGCGGGTGCGGGGGAGATCATGGGCGGTACGGATGTGCGGTCGGTACCTTCCGGCGGAAATGACGCCGACGATGTACGCATGACCTACGGAAGCGACGCCGACGATCCGCGTGCGACCTACGTGGACACCGGGGCGCCCTGGGCACCGCTGGTGATCGGACGACCCACCGAGCCCTTTCCCGCCCGTGGCCCGTCGGCCGGGCCGTACCGGCCCGACCTGGTTGCCGACGGCTGGTCGTCGGACCACTTCGACGTACGCTGCGCCTCGGTGCGCGGTGCGAGTCACCGTTACCTGGGCGAACCCCGGCAGGACGAATGCGCCGTCGTGCCGCATCCCGGTGGTGCGGTGATCGCCGTCGTCGCCGACGGTGTCTCCGGGGCTCCCCTGTCCCACCTCGGCGCGACGATGGTCTGCCGGACGGTGGTCGACTACCTGTCGCGGGCGCTGGACGACGGCGTGACCGAGTTCGACTGGCCGGACCTGATGCGCTGCGCCGGCTGGTCCCTGGTGGAGTACGCGGCCCGCCAACTCGGCACCGGCGAGCCGGATCCGCAGGCGGCCGAACGCCTGCTAGCCAGCACGGTGGTGGTCGCGTACGTCCGACCGGACGGGCCGGGTCGCGCGAGAGGCTGGCTCGCCCGGGTCGGCGACTCCACCGCCTGGACGGTGCGCGGGGCGCGGTGGACGCCGCTGTTCCCGACGGTCGGCCCCCCTTCCGAACTGCTGCCGGACGGCGTGTCCGCGTTGCCCCGGGTGCCGACGGCGATCGTGCCGGTGGAGGTCGAGCTGACCGTCGGCGACGTGCTGGTGCTGGGCACCGACGGATTCGCGGACCCGTTGGGGGATGGAACCGGTACGGTCGGCGAGCTGTTCGCCACGCACCTCGCCCACCCACCGGCGCTGCCGGGACTCGCCTGGTTGCTCGACTTCACCTGGGAGGCACACGACGACGACCGGACCGTGCTCGCGGTCTGGCCGGCGACCGCCGACTCCCCGACCATCGAGCCGTAGCGAGGGGCGGTCATGGCGGAACCATCCGTGCCCGAGGTCGACCTGGCCCGGCTCGGCCCGCTGACCAGGATCGGCGTCGGCGGTCAGGGCACCGTCTACGCCCCGGCGCAGACCCCGGACCTGGTCTTCAAGGAGTACGCACCACAGTTCGTCGACGACGTCGACGTCGCCTCCCTGGTCCGGTTCGTCCAACTGGCCGACCGGGTCGACGAGTCGGATGCCGGTGTCCTGCGGCGACTCGCCGCCTGGCCGGTGGCGATCGTACGCAAGGGTGGGGTGGTCCGGGGCTTCCTGATGCCCCGGGTGCCGGACGACTACCGGATCACGCTGGACCTGCCGAGCGGGCCGGCGACCGTGCTCGCACAGGCGCAGTATCTGCTCAACAGCGAGGAATACCTGCACGCCCGCGGGCTCGACATCGGCGACCGGTTCCGGATGGAACTGCTCCGGGACACCGCCGAGGCGCTGGCCCTGTTCCACCGGTTCGGGATCGCCGTCGGCGACTTCTCCCCGAACAACCTTCTGTTCAGCGCGACCGTCCGGCCCCGGTGCTACTTCATCGACTGCGACGCCATGCGACTGGACGGCGACTCCGTCCTGGCTCAGGCGGAGACGCCGGAGTGGCAGGTGCCGAGCCGTACGGGCGACGATCCGGTCGGCCGCTCCGCGGACCGACCGGCCACGGACGGGACCGGGGACCCCGGCCCGAGCCGCCGCAGCGGGGACACCGGCGGTGGTTCGGACGGGCCCGCGCTACGGCCGGCAGTGCCGTCGGAGGAGTTGGCCACTCCGGCCAGTGACGCGTACAAGCTCGGCCTGTTTGCCGTCCGCCTGTTCGCCGGGCACCAGCACCTGCGGGATCCGGCCGCCGCGGCACCGTACCTGCCCCGTACGCTGCGCGTACTGGCCGCGCGCAGCCTGGACCCCGACCCGGACCGGCGGGTACCACCCGCGCAGTGGATCGCCGAGCTGGACTCGGTCATCAACCGCATCCCCGACGGACCTCGGCGACCGCCGTTGCGGCGCCGGATCCGGCTGACGGGACTGCGGCGGAACCCGGCCGGAGACCGGCCGGGTGCGGCCCGAGCGGGAACGGCCCGAGCCGCAGGCCGGGCGGGCGCCGGGCCGGCGGGCCGGGCACCGGGGGCCACCGGCTACCGACCGGGTCAGGGGGCCGGCGCGACAACCGCCAGGCGGGCGTCCACCCTCGCCATCGGACGACCCGCCTGGGAGTGGATCGTCCCGCTCTTCGCGATCCTCGTCGCGGTGATCGCCGGAGTGGTGAACAGCGGTGACGGCGGTGACGGCGGCACCTCGGTGAGCCGGCTGCCGACCGGGGCACCGTACCGGTCGTTGCTGCAGAACCCGGCCGGGGTGCCGGAGGGGACCGGACTCCCCCGCTGGCTGCCGACCGCACCGGGCCTGCCGGGGATACCGGATCTGTCGAGACTGGGACCGACGCCCTTCAGGTTGCCGCTGCCGCTGATCTGCATATTCGAGACGGAGATCGGACCCGGCCTGTCCAAGGACAGCCCACGGGTGGGTGCGGCCGCCCTCGCCGTGTCCGATCTTCTCTGCGCGATCAGCGCCGACGACCAGGAGCAGGCCTTCGCCGGGCGGGCCGGGGCTGCGCCCGACGCGACGCAGCGGAACAGGTTCGTCGAGCTGGTGCGACGCGGTCCCTATCCCAGGGCGACCCTCATCGGGCTCCGGACGGGCGCGGGCGGCAGGCCGGAGGCGAACGTCGTGTTTCACACCGTCCCGGACAGCGGCGGTCGGGCGACGTGCTGGCGTTCCCGGCTCACGCTCGCCCCGGTCGAATCCGAGTTGGGCGTGGTCTCGCTCACCGCACCGGAGTCCTGGCGCTGCGGGTAGGGGCTGGCGCCCTTGTGCAACTGGTCGTTGATGACATCGGCGGTGGCGAACGCGAGCGGCCGGCCGGGCTCGGTGGGGTGCCCCAGCGCCTCGGCCAGCCGCCGGTGGTGCAGATCCACCATCGACTCCACGGTGTCCGCGAACAGCCCGGCGCCCTGCCTACCCCGCCACCAGCCGTAGGTGGCGACGACGACGGCGACCGGGAGCGCGGGCCACCACACGGTCGCCAGCGCGGCGTACAGCACCGCCCAGCCGACGAGCGTGCCGGCCTGCTCGAACCGGTCCCGCGCGTCGTGGACCAGGGCACGGGCCTCGGTGTCGAGCAGCACCCACAGCCGGGGCCAGATCAGTCCCAGACGCAAGCCGTACTGCGCACCCACCCGGACGTCGGCCAGCCGTACCCGGTCCCCGATCCAGGTGGGCCGCTCCGGCAGGTACGCGGCCGGCAGGGTGGTCCGGTCCGCGCCGAGCCGGGTCAGGACGCGTTGCCGGCGGCGCGCGGCCAGCCTGGCCGCAGCGCCGCGCAGGGGCCCGCGCCACTGCCCGAGCCAGCCGGCCCGGACCAGCGCGCCGACGGCCCGCGCGACCAGACCGACCACGGTCGCGACGAGTACGGCCAGCACCGCGCTCAGCACGGCCAGGGTCGGGCGATCGAGCAGCTCGTCGATGCCGGACTCGGCCCGGTAGAGCGCGTCGTCGAACCCGAACGGGTGGCGGTGGCCGAGGAACAGGCCGAGTGCCGCCACCGCACACCAGAGCAGCCCCGGGCCGACCGCCCGGATCAGCCACCGGTCGGACAGGCGGCGGCCGACCTCGCCCAGCAGGATCTCGATCACGGGTCGGCGTGGAACAGCATGGTGACGCCGGACAGTTCACAGACCGGTGTGCGGCCCCGGTCGTCGCGTTGGCCGCGGCGGGCGCAGCGGCCGGAGGGGCAGCGGTACTGCCCGGTCAGGACCACGTCGGGGAGCCCGACGAGCCGGGCACCCGTACTGCCGGGCGGTCCGGCCGCCCCCGAACGGCGGGTTTCCTCGGTAGGGTCCGGTCCACCGTGGGGCAGACGGAGTTCGCGGCAGGCGGCGAGCGCGGATCCGCCGTCGCGCACCTTGTCGATCGACCACTCGAGATCTTCGGACCACGAGCCCGCCTCGGCGAGGTCCCGGATGGCCGGAAGCTGGGTGCAGAGGTAGGCCAGGGCCAGCCGCTCGGAAGACGCGAGCGAACGATCCACTGTAGAGACTCCCTCGACGAAGGGTCTTGACGGTAACACGCACCGTTCAATCTACTGGTCGGGTGCCCGTGTCCGAGGAACGCGACGATCCCGTCACCCGGGCGATCGAGTTGCTCGACCGCTACCGGGAGCAGCGGGACCTCACCGCCATCGCACGGGCCGAGGAACTGCTGCGGCAGGTGCCCGGCAACGCCCCCGAGCGTCCGTACGCGCTGGTGACGCTCTGCGAGGTGATCGTGCTGCAAGTCCGGGAGTCCGCCCCCGGGGCCTCCCTGGACCAGGCCGTCGAACTGGCACGGGCTGCCGTCGACCTGGTGTCGCCGGACAGCCCGCTCGCCCCGCTGACCCTGTCCCAGCTCTGCTGGACGCTGTGCCAGCGGTACGAGGCGACCGGACAGCGCACGGACCTGGAGGAGGCGATCGTTGCCGCGACGACGGCCCTCACCAACACCGGGCCGGACCACCCGGACCGGGCTGGAGCACTGCGGAACCTCGGGTACGCGCATCGCCTGCGGTACGGCCGGTTCGGCCAGCTCGCCGACCTGGACACGGCGGTACGGCTGATCAGGGAGGCGGTTTCCACGGTCGACGAGCCGATCGGTCTGTTCGTCAGCCAGAGCATGCTGACGCTCTGCCTGATCGCCAGGTTCGTCGCACTGGGGCGGATGGCGGACGTCGACGAGGCGGTCGACCTGTGCCGGCTCGTCCTGTCCGGGATGCCCGCCGACCACGTCGAGCGGATGCTCGTCAAGGCCAACCTCTCGTACGCCCTCTGGCAGCGGCACATGCGGGGTGGTCCGTTGGCCGATCTGGAGGAGGCCACCCGGACCAGCCGTGAGGTGATCACGATGCTGCCGACGTACCCGCAGCTGAGGTCGCAGTTCCTGGCCAACCACGCGGTGGTGCTGTTCGGGCACCTCCTCCAGGGTGACTCCGGAGCCCATGCCGATGCGGCGGTGCAGGCCGCCCGGCAGGCGGTCGAGGGGTCCTCCCACGACGACCCGAGGCTCGCCATCCACCGTTCCAACCTGGCGAACATGGTGCTGGTCCAGGCCCGGCTCAGCCGGGACCCGGCCGGTGTGGAGGAGGCGGTCCGGATCGGACGGGTCGCACTGTCCGGACTGTCTCCGGGCAACCCGGACCGGGCCCGGGCGCTGGGCGTACTGGCCACGGCGTACCGGGTCCGGAGCATGTTCACCGGGGCGGCGGAGGACCTGGACTCCGCGGTCGGTCTGTGGCGGGCGGCGGTCGGGTCGAGAATCGGGCCGATCGAGGTGAAGATGGGCGCCGCGACCGCCTGGGCAGCCGCCGCCACCGAGGTCGGTAACGCCGAGCTGGCACTGGAGGCGTACTCGGTCGCGGTGGGACTGCTGCCGGTGCTCGCCTGGCGCGGGCTGGACCGCTCCGTGCAGGAGCAGCGGCTCGCGAAGACGGCCGGGCTGGGTGCGGACGCGGCGGCGTGGGCGCTCACCGCCGGTCAGCCGCGCCGGGCGGTGGAGTTGCTGGAGCACGGGCGTCAGGTGCTCTGGTCCCAGGCGGTACAGACCCGCAGCGACCTGTCCGCGCTGGCGGCGGCGGCGCCGGAACTCGCCGCGCGGCTCGACGAGACCCGCCGGGCACTGGACGGCGAGGGCGCGGACTGGTCGACCGGCATGCCGGGGGCCGGCGATCCGGCGACCAGGTTCGAGTTTCTGACGATGGCGGCCGGTGGCGGTGCCGGTGCACCGGCTGTCGCCGAGGCCGACCGTGTGCGCCGGTTGGCCGAACGCTGGGAGCGGTTGCTCGCCGAGGCCCGCGGCCAGCCGGGCTTCGAGGAGTTCCTTGCCGCGCCGAGGTTCGACTCGCTGCGGCGGGCCGCCGACCACGGGCCCGTGATCATGGTCAGCACCAGCCGGTGGCGCAGCGACGCGCTGGTGGTCACGCCCACCGAGGTGTACCCGGTCCCGTTGCCGTGGCTGGACCACGACACCGCCCAGAGCCGGGCCGGCGCGCTCCTGGCGGCGCAGCGGGAGGCCGAGTCCGGCGGCGGGGCGTTGGCGCGCACGCACCTGCGGCAGACCCTGATCTCGATCCAGCGGTGGCTGTGGGACACGATGGCCGAGCCGATCTGCGCGGCGCTGGACGAGATCCTCGGCCCGGTGCCGACGGGGTCCACCGGGATCGGCCCGGCCCGGGTGGACGGGTCCACCGGTCGGCGCCGGGTGTGGTGGTGCCCGACCGGACCGTTGACCATGCTGCCCCTGCACGCCGCAGGGCGGTACGGCGCGGGCAGGGCACTGCGCGATCGGCGCCGGCCGACGGTGACGGGGCGGGTGGTCTCCTCGTACACGTCGGGTCTGGGTGCGTTGCTGCGGGCCCGGTCCGGGCCTGCACCGGCCCGACCACCCCGGGTGTTCGCGGTCGGCCTGGCCCAGACGCCGGGTCAGGCGCCGCTGCCGGCGGTCGCCGACGAACTCCGCGCAGTCGGCGCAAACCTGCCCGGCGTACGGCTGCTCAGTGGGCCGGGGGCGACCACCTCGGCGGTCCTCGCCGCGCTCGGCCAGCACAGTTGGGCACACTTCGCCTGTCATGCCCGGCAGGACTTCGACCATCCCAGTGCCAGCGCGCTGCACCTGAGCGACGGTCGGCTCAGCGTGTTGGACCTGTCGTCCAGCCCCGCCCTGGCCGGGCGTTCCGGTGCGGGGGCGACGACCGGCGCGGACCTGGCCTACCTGTCGGCCTGCCGGACCGCCGCCGGCGGCCGGGACCTGCCCGACGAGGCGATCCACCTGACGGCCGCGCTGCAACTCGCCGGGTACCGGCATGTGATCGGCAGCCAGTGGGCGGTCTCGGACCGGGTGGCGGCCCAGGTCGCCGAGGCGGTGTACGGCCACCTCACGGCCGGGGGTGAACCGGACGCGAGCGGCGCCGCGTACGCGCTCGACCGGGCGGTGGCACGGGTCCGGGAGGAGCAGCCCGACCGGCCCGAACTGTGGGCACCGTTGATCCACACCGGGCCGTGACCCGGGCCGCTCCACGAGGACAACCATCGCGGGAGAAGACCCGGACACCCCGCGGGCTCAGTTCGGGCGGGCACCGATCCGGGCGCGGGCACGGGCGGTCCTGATCGCCGTGGTCAGGGTCGAGATGTCGTACGCCCCGTAGTGGCGCTGTTCGTTGATGAAGAAGGTGGGCGTGCCCGAGACGTCGCTGAGGTCGGCCGACTCGAGGTGCCGGGCCACCCGGCCGGCGTGCTCGTGCTCCACCAGGTCGCTGCGGAACCGCTCCCGGTCGAGGCCGAGTTGGTCGGCGTACCCGAGCAGGTCGTTCATCTGAAGCTTGTCCTGGTGGTCGAGGAGCAGGTCGTGCATCTGCCAGAAGGCGCCCTGGGCCGCCGCCGCCTCGGCTGCCTCCGCCGCCAGTTGCGCCTGCGGGTGTACGTCGGTCAGCGGCAGGTGGCGCCAGACGTAGCGGAGATCGGCGTCGGTGAGCAGTTCGCGTACCACCGGTTCGGCCTGCCCGCAGTACGGGCACTGGAAGTCGCCGTACTCGACCACGGTGACCGAGGCGTCCGCCGGCCCGCGTACGTGGTCCCGCTCCGGGTCGACGGGCGGGATGAGGTCGACGAGTTGTTCGGTGTCGCCGAGCAGCGCACGGGCCCGGCGGGGCTTCGGCAGCGAGTTGGTGACCCGGTACACGGCCCAGGTGAGGACCGACCCGACGACCGCTGTGGCCAGTACGCCGATCTTCGCCTCGGCGAGTTGCGGTTCTTCGAAGGCCAGGGTGGCGATCAGCAGCGAGACGGTGAAGCCGATGCCGGCGATGGTGCCGGTGCCGAGGACCGCCGCCCAGCCGACCGTGGGACGGACCCGGCCGCCGGTCAGCCGGGTCAGCAGCCAGGAGACGCCGAGGATGGCGACCGGCTTGCCGATGACGTACCCGAGCAGGATGCCGAGCGTCACCGGGGAGGTGAAGGCGCGGGCGAGAAAGTCGCCGTCGATGGCGATGCCCGCGTTCACCAGCCCGAACAGCGGGACGATGAGGTAGCTCGTCCACGGGTGGTACATGCGTTGCAGCCGGTCGTTCGGGGAGAGCGTCTGGGTCAGCCCGAGGGTGGCGGAGCGGGCGAGTTCCGCGGTCGGCTGTTCCCGGAAGAGCTTGAACAGCCCGGTGGCCCGTTCCAGGGCGCCGCGTGGCGGCACGTACGCGGTCGCGGTCAGGCCGATGGCGAGCCCGGCCACCACCGGATCCACGCCGCTGGCCAGCAGCGCGGCCCACAGGGCGATGCAGAAGGGCGCGTAGACGACACCGCGCCGCAGGCCCAGCGCACGCAGACCGAGCAGTACGCCGAAGATCGCGATCGCGATGATGATCGGCATCAGCTTGATGTCGTCGCTGTACACGACCGCGATCACCACCAGCGCGACCAGGTCGTCCACCACCAGGACGGTGAGCAGGAAGACCCGCGCCTGGTCCGGTACGCCCCGTCCGAGCAGCGCGAGCAGTCCGAGGGCGAGCGCGGTGTCGGTCGACATCGCCACTCCCCAGCCGTGCGCGCCGGAGCCGCCCCGGTTGACGAGCAGGAAGATCAGCACCGGGAGCAGCATGCCCGCCACACCGGCGGTGAACGGCAGGACGAACCGCCGCCGGTCGCGCAGGTCGCCGAGGTCGAACTCCCGGCGTGCCTCCAGCCCCACGACCAGGAAGAACAGCGTCATCAGTCCGCTGTTCACCCAGGTACGCAGCTCGTGGACGGTGCCGAATTCGCCGAGCCGGATCTCGAACTGGGTGCCCCAGACCGCCTCGTACGAGTGCGGACCCACGTTCGCCCAGACCAGTGCCGCGATGATGGCCGCGACGAGCACACCGGCGCTGCCCGCCTCGGTACGGATGAAGATCCGCAGCGGCGCGGTGATCTCACGGGTGCGTACGGTCCGCCCACGCATCCGTGACGACGGGGTGTCGGTCATCGGTCGTCCCGTCCCGCCGTGCCCGGCACCGGTGCGCCAGAATCCGACAAATCACCCACCCGCCCCATCGCTCCCACGCCCGGTCCACCCTTGCTCACCAGGGAATCCTGACAGTGCCGGGGGCGTTGTTGAAGGCGGACCGGCCGAACCGGTCGGTTCCGGAACCGGATGGAGGCAGTCATGAAGGTTCGCAGTTCGCTACGGTCCCTGAAGCAGCGGCCGGGCTCGGTGGTGGTTCGCCGTCGTGGCCGGGTCATCGTGCTCAATCGGGCCAACCCGCGGTGGAAGAGCCGCCAGGCCTAGTTCGGCGGCGCCCCCGAGGACCACAGCACCCCGAGCGACGCAATCCGTACAACCTGCCCCAAAGGGGCTGATAGTCCCCCATATTGTCGAATGCGCGGCCTCTGCCTGTCTGGGCGGGGGCCGCGCCGGCATGACAGCTGACCGCCCTTGACCTCAACGACGATTGAGGTTGCACGCTCTCCGCATGCGCAATGAGCACGGTTTGGTCGGCCCCTTCCGGCACGATGGCGACAGACGACCGCGCGTACGGAGGGAAGAGTGGTGACCGTTAGCACCGGGACGACCGGACCTGGCTTACTACGCGGCCCCCTGCGCCCGTTCCGCAGCAGCCAGTACCGTTTGCTGGCCGGCTCACTGACGATGTCGCTCTTCGCCTCCGGGGTCTGGATCATCGCCATCGTGTGGCAGGTGATCGCGATGGGTGGCGGCCCCTCGGAGCTGTCCTTCGTCTCCGCCGCGATGGCCGGTGGCATGCTGGTCACCGCGCTGCTGGGCGGCGTACTGGCCGACCGGATCCCGCAGCGCCGGATCCTGCTCGCCGTGGCCGCCACCCGTACGCTGGCCGTCGCGCTGGTCACCGCGCTGGCCCTCACCGAACTTCTGGACCTGTGGCACCTGGCTGCCGTGTCGCTGCTGATCGGCGCCGGAAACGGCTTCACCTATCCGGCGTACTCCGCGCTGCTTCCCTCGATCCTGCCGACCGGCGACCTGATGGCGGCCAACGGCGTCGAGGGCATGCTCCGGCCGACGATCATGCAGGCGGCCGGACCGGCGGTGGCCAGCACGTTGATCGCCGCCTGGTCCCCCGGCGCCGCACTGCTGGTGGTGACCCTGCTGGAGGCGGTCGGTGTCGCGTTCCTCCTGGCCCTGCGACCGGTGCCGCTGCGCGGCGATCGCGGGACCGGCACCGAGCATCCGGTCCGGGGCACCCTGGTCGACCTGCGCGACGGCTTGGTCTACATGGCACGGACACCGTGGCTGCTCGCCACCCTGCTGTACGCGTCGGTGCTGATCCTGCTGATCATGGGTCCGATCGAGGTCCTGGTCCCGTTCGCCATCAAGGACCGGGCCGGTGGCGGCCCCGGCGCGCACGCCCTGGTCCTGGGTGCGTTCGGGGTCGGTGGAGCGATCGGGGCGCTGGGGATGGCCGCGTTGCGGATGCCCCGGCGCTACCTGACCATCATGAACCTGTTCTGGGGGCTGGGCTGCCTGCCCCTGGCCCTGGTCGGCTTCGCCACCGACGCGTGGCTGATCGCGGTGGCCCTGTTCGTGGTGGGCATCTGCTTCTCCGCACCGATGGTCATCTGGGGCACCCTGCTGCAGCGTCGGGTGCCACCGCACATGCTCGGTCGGGTCTCCAGCCTGGACTTCTTCGTCTCGCTGATCTTCATGCCACTCTCCATGGCGATCGCCGGGCCGGTGAGCGCCGCTCTCGGCCTGCGCAGCACCTTCGCCATCGCCGGCCTGCTGCCCGCAGTGATCGCCGTACTGGCGATCGTCCTGGCGAGGATGCCCCGCGACGAACTGGCCCACCCGCTCGACCTGGTCCCGGATCCGGCCGCCCAGCCAGAGCAACCCGGCGACGACCCGGACGCCGGCATCCCCGACCGTGACCAGCAACTCGCCCTGGACCGCGCCGCCGACTGAGGCCGCCGTCGTCGGTCACCCGTCCCATCGGGTACGGCGCGGCCCGGCGATCGGCCCACTCCGATCGCCGGGCCCGTAGGTGGGCCGACGGGCCCCGTGCCCACTCAGCCGTTGAAGCCCCGAAACAGCAGGGACGCCAGTCCCAGCGCCAGCAGCAGGTTGAACACGGTGGCGCTGGCGAACACGGCGATCGGCCGCCAACCGGCCTCCCGCAGCGTCGCGACCCGGAACTCCAGGCCGATGCTGACGAATGCCAGGATCAGGAACCAGACCCGCAGGTCGTTGACGACACCGATGACCGCCTTGCCGTCCGCGCCGGCACCGTCGAGGTACCAGGTGGCGATGACCGACGCGGCGACGAACCCGAGTACGAACTTGGGGAACCGCCGCCAGAGCTCACCGAGCCCGGGGCGGGACGCCCCCGGCTGACGCTCGACCCGGAGGGTGAAGTAGGCGGTGAGTGCCACGGCGACGACGCCCATCAGCGCGTTCTGGGTGACCTTGACGATGGAGGCGATCTGCAACGCCTCCTCACCCGCGAGCGCGCCGGCGGCGGTGACCGCCGCGGTGGTGTCGATGTTGCCACCGATCCAGGCTCCGGCAACCGCGTCCTCGAGTCCGAGCACGTCGGCGAGCCACGGCAGGATGAAGATCGACGGCAGTGCGAAGAGGATGACCAGGCTCGCGGTGTACGCCAGTTGCTCCCGCCGGGCCCGGACCGCGCCGGCGGCGGCGATGGCCGCGCTGACCCCGCAGATCGACACCGCAGCGGCGAGCAGCGCACGCAGCTTGTCGTCCAGCCCGAACCTGCCTGCCAACCACCAGGTGAACAGGAAGACGCCGCTGATCAGCAGGATCGCCTGCGCGATCGCGGGGCCGGCTGCGCTGGCGATGACGGAGAGGTTGATCGAGGCGCCGAGCAGCACCAGCCCGGTCTTGATGAAGAACTCGGTACGGAACGCGGCGGCGATCCGGTCCCGCAACCCGAGCAGCGTGAGCAGTACGTTGCCGAGCAGGCCGAGCAGGATCGCGTACACCGGGTACTCGATCGCACCGGCGATGTCCTCCAGCGCGGTGTCCTCGAAGAAGACCGGCACGTTCTGCTCGAGATACCGGGTCAGCGCGGCCAGCCCGAGGACCACGAGCAATCCCAGTGCGGTCCACGCCCAGAACGTGCCGGACCGGACCGACGTGGTGCCACCGTCGGTCGGCTCGCTCGGCTGCGCAGGCGCCGCCGAGGTGGGGGGTGGCGTGCTCGTGGTTTCCGTCGCCGTCACGGCGTCGGTGTCGGGGGCCCCGCTCGGGGCCCGGGTCGCGTCGGCGGTCATCAGGGCACCAGCCCGGTGGGGATCACGCCGACCAGGACCAGGACCAGCAGCACCAGCCCCAGGATGGTCGCGGCCCAGTCCTCGTTCAGGGCGAGCCTGCTCTCGGGTGCGGTCGGTGGGGACGTTGACGGGGCCGGACGGGGTGGCGATTCGTCGCTCATCGTCTTCCTCGGGGTACGGCGGCTCCACCACGGAGCCGCAATGGTTGGTTCGAGTGGCAGTGCGCGCCTGGCCGGCGCTGTTGCCGGGCGGGATCGCGACCCGGCGTACCTCGATCGGACGCCGGCTGGTCGGATCAGTGGTGCGATGCACCACCTGCGACGGTCTCGGGGCGACGTCGCGGTCGGGACCGGACGTCGGTCAGGAGGTGACCGGGTCGCGGCGGCGACAGAGCCCGGAGGCGACCCGCATCAGGTCGACCACCCGGCGGGAGGTGAGATGAACCTCGATGAGCACGCGCCCATATTCCTATCTGATCGATAGGAATAGCAAGCCCCAATTCACCATCCGCCCGATCCTCGTCCCATCGACCGTCGCCGGTACCGCCGGACGCCCGTCCCGGACGTCACCGGTACGGGAACCTCAGCTCAGAACGAGGCGGAGCGCACCCAACCCGACCATGGCGGCGAGTACGGTCCGGAGCAGCCGGTCGGGCACCCGGGTGGCGTACCTGGACGCCCAGTAGCCGCCGATGACACCGCCGGCCCCGAGGGCGAGACCGAGCGGCCAGTGTGGAGTCTGTACCGCCGTGTGTCCGGCGAGGCTCAGGCCGGCGTACGTGGCCAGTCCGGTGACCGAGACGACAAACGTGGCGACCAGTGCGGCACCCGAGATCCGGACCACCGGCCAGCCGGTGAGCAGCAGCGTCGCGGGGGCGGCGAGGACCGCTCCGCCCAGGCCGTAGAACCCGCCGAGCAGCCCGCTGGCGGCGCCCACGACCAGCATCACCGAGCGACCCCGCCCGGTCAGCGGAGCCGTGCCGGACGACCGTGGGCGGGGCACCAGGATGCTGACCCCGACCACGCCGAGCAGGGCCGCCACCAGCGCCCGGAAGGCCGCCGAGTCACCGAGCAGGAAGACGTTCACCAGCGCACCGACGACCGCGGCCGGGGCGGCCGATCCGACCAGCAGCAGGGTGAGCTGGGCGTCGAACCGCCGCTGGCGGGCGATCCCGACCGGTGTGGACACGATGTTGAACAGCAGGTTGGTGGCGCTGGCGACCGTGCCGCCCAACCCGAAGACGGTCAGCAGCAGCGGTAGCAGGAGCAGGCCGCCGGAGACTCCGGTCGGCGTACCGATGGCGGCGGCGAGCGTACCGAGGACAACGGCGAGGGCCAGTTCCCAACCGCTCACCTCCCACCCGGTCAGTGGACGGCACCGGGTTCGGGCGCGTGCAGGTGGGGTGCGAGCAGGTCGGCCAGGCTGGTCCGGTCCACCACGTCCTCGATCGCGCTGTGTACGGCGAGCCAGACGTTGCCGAGTTCGGTCGCCACCCCGTGGTAGGCGGCGGCTTCGGTCGGCAGTCCGCGTACGGTGGTGAGCGAGCCGCTCAGCGCACGCAGGACGTCACCGACGCTGATCTGGGCGGCCGGACGGGCCAGCAGGTAGCCGCCGTCGACCCCGCGGTAACTCAGCAACAGTCCGGCCCGGCGCAGGTCGTGCAGGATGCCGTGCAGGAAACTCAACGGAATCTCCTGGGCGGTGGCGAGCGTGGCCGCCTTGACCGGCCCACCACCACCGGCGGCAATCTCACCGGCGGTGGTGGTGGGGTCGTCACCCGTCCCGCCCGACGTCGGGTGGGCGCGGGTTCCCGCCGCGATGGCCAGCATGGCGCGGATCGCGTAGTCGCTGCGGGCTGAGACGTACATGGACCGCTGCCTCCCCAGGAGCGTGTTGTTACCTGCGTCGTGACTGCAGCAGGCCCCAGCGGCGCCGGATGGCCCGGTCCACCACACCGAAGGCCGCGTCGACGAACAGACCCAGCACCAGGATCACGATCATGATCGCGATCAGCCGCTCCGCCTCGGAGAGTTCCCGGGCGTAGACGAGTTGCGCCCCGATGGAGGTCTTCGTCGCGATCACCACCAGCAACTCGCCGGCCATCAGGCTGCGCCAGGCGAACGCCCAGCCCTGCTTGAGTCCCGCGACGATCGCCGGTAGCGCGGCCGGCGCGATCACGTACCAGTAGAGGTTCAACCCCCTGGCACCGATGTTGCGGCCGGCGCGCAGCAGCAGCGGCGGGACGTAGTCGACGCCGTGGATGACGCCGTTGGCGATCGACGGCGCGGCGCCGAGCACCACCACGAAGAAGATCGCCTGCTCGCTGAGCTGGAACAGCAGGATCGCCAGTGGGAACCAGGCGATCGACGGCATGGTCTGCAGCGCGGTGATCATCGAGCCGAGCGCGGCACGCAGGATGCGGCTCCGGGCCACCGCGAGTCCGAGCACGAGTCCGAACGCGACGGCCGCGAGGAAGCCCACCGCGGCTCGCCGGGCGGTGGTGGCCAGACCGTCCCAGAACGCGGAGGTGAGCAGGTACTGCCCGAGGTCGGTGAAGACGGGCCCCGGGCCGGGCAGTGCCCACGGGTCCTTCCAACCGGTCCAGACGACCACCTGCCAGATGCCGATGGCGAGACCGACAGCGGCGAGCTTGGGCCAGGTCGCCGCCCAGAACAGCCGGGCTCCGCCGGCCACCTTCTGCCGGGAGGCGATCTCCAGCGCGTCGAGGCCGGAAAGGGTCTCCGCCTCTTCCCGCCTGGTGGTGATGGTGTCACCGGCCATGTCGGCCCACCTCCGTACGCAGTCGGTCCGTGACCTCGGCGGCGACGGCCGCGACCTCCGCGGAGTCGATCCGGCGGGGACGGGGTGTGGCCACCCGGGTCTCGTAGATGATCCGGCCCGGTCGGCTGGAGAGCAGCACGATCCGGTCGGCGAGCCGGGCGGCCTCTCGTACGTTGTGCGTGACGAACAGGACCGTGAGCCGGCGCTCGGTCCAGATCCGTTCCAGCTCGTCGTGCAGCAGGTCACGGGTCATCGCGTCGAGCGCCCCGAAGGGTTCGTCCATCAGCAGGACGGGGGTGTCGAGCGCCAACGTACGGGCCAGCGCGACCCGCTGACGCATACCGCCGGACAGTTCGTGCGGCCGCCGTCGACCGAAGTCGCCCAGGTGCACCGTGTCCAGCAGCTCGGCGACCCGATCCCGCCGCTCGGCGCGGGACAGGCCACGCAGCTTCAGCGGCAGTTCGACGTTGGCCGCCACGGTGAGCCAGGGAAAGAGGGCGGGCTCCTGGAACATCAGTCCGGGCGACGGGAGCCGACCGGACGACGCCGGCCGACGACCCGGGGATACCGGCCCCGGCTCGGCGGCGTCGCCGACCCGGATCGTGCCGCCGCTCGGGGTGTCGAGCCCGGCGACCAGGTTGAGCAGTGTGCTCTTGCCACAGCCGGAGGCGCCGACGAGACAGACGAACTCACCCGGCGCGACGTCCAGGGAGATCCGGTCGAGCGCGAGAACCGCGTTCTCGCCCCGGCCGTACACCTTGCTGACGCCGGACAGCGCGACCGAGGTGGTCGCGCTGTCCGGTGCCGTGGATACGGACGTCATGTCAGCGGAACCTCGGTTTTGCCCTGTGCCTTGAGCACCTCGTTGAGGTAGGACAGGTCGTAGAGGCCCTTCAGGTCGACCGGGTCGGTGAGGCCGACCGCGACCGCGTGGTCCAGTCCGGTCTTCAGCGACGATTCGATCGGGTCGTTGAGGAACTCGAGGGTCGGCCAGGCCTGCTTGATCAGCTTGAGGTCGAGCGGCTTTCCGGTGATCTTGCCGATGTGCTCGGAGATCGCCTGCTGGGCCTCGTCCGGCTTGGTGTTGACGAAGTCGTTGGCCGCGACCTGTCCCTCGACCAAACGCTTCACCACGTCCGGGTGGGCCTTGGCAAACTTGGTGCTGACGATGAGGTTGGTGATGACGAACTTCTTGTCCGGCCACAGGTCGCGCTCATCGATCAGGACCTTGCCACCCGCGTTGACCAGGCGGGACACGAATGGCTCCGGCACCCAGGCGCCGTCGATCGCGCCGCTGCCGAAGGTCTCGACGGTCTGCGCGTTCTCCTGCGGCACGATCGAGACGTCGCCGCCGCCCTCCTTGTTGGTGCTCAGGCCCTTCTCCTTGAGCCAGAACCGGATCGCCACGTCCTGGGTGTTGCCGAGCTGGGGAGTGGCGATCTTCTTGCCGCGCAGGTCCTCGGCCGAGTTGATGCCGGCCTTGACCACCAGCGCCACCCCGCCCGAGGCCGCGCCGGAGATCACGCGTACGGCCTCGCCCTTGGACTTGGAGTGTGCGTTCACGGTCGGGTTCGGGCCGATGTATGTGGCGTCCAGGGCGCCGGAGAAGATCGCCTCGATCGCGGCCGGTCCGGCGTTGAAGGTCGACGTCTCGATCTTGACGTTGCTGCCCAGCTTCTCGGCGAAGATCCCCTTCTCCACACCGACGACGGCGGGAGCGTGGGTGATGTTCGGGAAGTAGCCGAGGCGGAGGGTCACCGGGCCGGAGGAACCACCCTCTCCGGTCCCGCCGTCGTCACCGCCGCAGGCGGCGGTGGCGCCGAGCATCGCCGCGGTGAGGACCGCAATGGCGGCCAGCCGGCCGGTCCGGGTGTACGGGGGACGTCTCATCGTCATCCAATCCACAGTATTCCTACTTGTTTGATAGGAAGAGTGGACTGCGCGAGCGGATCGGTCAAGTGCCCGTTCGTACGGTCGGGATCGGCCGAGCGATCCCGACCGATCGACGCCCGGTCCGCTCAGAGTTCGAGGCGGCGGAACCGGCTGTGGTGGAAGACCAGCGGCGAGATCTCCGGGTCGCTGTCGAGGTCGTGCACGCGCAGCAGGATGATGTCGTGGTCACCGGCGGTGACCTGTGCGAACAGCGTGCACTCCAACCACGCGCTCGCGGCGTCGAGGAAAACGGCTCCCTGGTCCGACGCCCGCCACCCCAACTCGGCGAACCGGTCCACGCCCCGGCTGCTCAACTGCCGGCAGGCCTGCTCCTGCGCGGCACTGAGCACACTGATCCCGAAACGCGGGGCCGCTCCCAGGACCGGCCACGTGGTCGAGGTGTGCGCAACGCAGAGTGACACGATCGGCGGGTCGAGCGACACCGACGTGAACGAACTCGCCACGATGCCCACCGGCGCACCCCCGGCGAGGGCGGCGATCGCCACCACCCCGCTCGGGAAGGCCGAGAAGACCCGGCGCAGCTCGCGCGGTTCCAACGCGTGTCCCAGACTCATCCGAGTCTCCCGATCGCCCCGTACGCGCCCGCACCCGGCGCGGAATCCCTGACGACGCAGAAACCCTCCATGACTGCCTCCTCGCCCCGGTCCCCGGTCAGTTCTGCCTGCGCTCCCACTCCTGCGCGATCAACCGGTACGAGCGCACCCGGTCGTCGTGGTCGTGCGTGACGGTCGTGAGCACCAGTTCATCGGCGCCGGTCGCGTCCCGCAACTGTTCCAGTCGATCCGCTACCTGTCCCGGCGTACCGACGAACTGGGTGTCGACCCGGTCGGCCACCAGCTCCCGGTCGGCGTCGGTCCATTCGTGGGCGCGTGCCTGGGCGGGAGTCGGGAACGGGATCGCTCCCTCGGCGGTCCGGATGCTGCGTACCCATAACCCGTAACCCGTGGCCAGCTCGCGGGCCGTGGCCTCGTCCTCGGCGACGACCACGTCGGCGGAGACGCTGAGGTAGGGACGGTCCAGTTCGGAGGACGGGCGGAAAGCGGCTCGGTAGCCCTCGGCCGCTTCGAGCACCGTACCGGGGCTGACGTGGTAGTTGGCGGCGAAGCGCAGACCGTTCGCACCGGCCACGTTCGCGCTCTCGCCGCCGCTGCTGCCGAGGATCCACACCTGCACCTGCGCGCCCTCACCCGGTACGACGTGGGCCTGTTCGCCCTCCGCCGAACGGTACGTGCCGCGCAGCAGGTCGAGGATGTCCGCGACCTGCTCGGTGTAGTCCTGTGACTGCGCACCGGGCAACTGCAGCAGCGCCTTCTGCAGGGCGAAGCGCGGCGAGCCGAGCAGGTGGGCAAAAGAGAACCTGGGTGGGATCAGCAGCCCGTTCGGTGCCCGGCCGTCGACCACACCGGTCCCGCCGACGAGTGCCGGTTCCCGGGCCGGCTCGGGAGGGCGCCCACCGGACCGGCCGAGACCGAGGTCCAGGCGTCCGGGGTGCAAGGCGTCGACCAGGCCGAACTCCTCGACCGTCGCCAGCGCGGTCCGGTGCCCCATCTGCACCGCGCCTGACCCGATCCGGATCGTCGAGGTCGCCGCCGCGGTCAGCGCCAGCAGGACCGCGGGCGAGGTTCCGGCCACCCCGGGATTGAGGTGGTGCTCCGCGAACCAGTACCGGGCGTAGCCGAACCGCTCGGTCTGCCGGGCGAGGTCGATGCTGTTGCGCAGTGCGGTCGTGGCGGTCGATCCCGACGAGATCGGGACCAGGTCCAGCACGGCCAACGGAGTGGTGGCCATCGGCGTCACCCTTCTCGAACGGCGGAAACGGGCTCGGGGAGGACCGGCCCCCACGGCCACGGCGGGTCCGGGATGTCCCGACGCAGCGCCGGGGCGATGTCGGACTGGAAGAGTTCCAGCGACTCGCGGTGCTGGCTGTCGGTCAGCCCGCCCGCGTCGGCGTGCAGATGCATGACGGTGTGGCCGAGCTGCTCGTGATACCGGTGGACCTTCTCGACGATCTGCTGCGGGCTGCCGATCAGTGCCGAGCTGCGTTCGACGTAGTCCTCCAGCGTGTGGAACACCGGTTCGAGCCCGAGTCGCCGCTGGAACGCGAGCTGGCCCTCGAAGACCGGCCGGTAGGCGGCGATGGCGTCCTGGGACCTGCGGGTCGCGTAGTAGCCGGCGGTGCCGGCCCCGACCACGGCAGCAGCCGGGTCGTGGCCGTACTCGGCCCACCGCTGCCGGTAGTGGCGGACCAGTTCGGCGTACGGTGCTATCGGGTTGGTGACGTTCGCCGAGAACAGCGGGTCGCCGTAACGGGCGGCAAGCTCGACCGATTCCCTGCTGGTCGCGCTGCCGTGCCAGACCCGGATCGGTTGCTGCAACGGGCGCGGCCAGACCTCCGCCCGGTCCAACTCCGGTCGGAACCGTGGGGACGCGGTGACCCTGTCCTCCCGCCAGATCCGGCGGAACAGCTCGTAGCCCTCGGCGTTGCGGTCCCACTGGTCGTCGGGCGTGACGTGGAACAGCTCCCGCTGCGCTGCACCGTTGCCCTTGCCGATGATCAGCTCCAGCCGGCCGCCGGAGAGGTGGTCGAGCGTGGCGTAGTCCTCGTACGCCCGGACCGGGTCGAGCAGGCTCAGCGTGGTGACCGCCGTGAACAGGCGGATCGTCGAGGTGAGCGCGGCGACGTGGCTCAGGACGACCGGCGGCGAGGAGGAGATGAACGGCCGTTCGTGCCGCTCCCCCACACCGAAGCCGTCGAACCCGAGCTGCTCGGCGAGCACCGCGTTGTCCACGACTTCGCGGAACCGGTCGGCGGTCGACTTCTGCTCGCCGGTCACCGGGTGCGGAGCGTGCACGATCAGGGTGATCGCCAGGAACTTCATGACGCCACCCGCAGCGCCTCACCCGTACGGCGGGGCGCGCCCAGGCCGAGGTGGTCCCGCAGCGTCTCGCCCTCGTACTCGGTACGGAACACGCCGCGCTCCTGCAGCAGCGGCACGACCGTGTCGGCGAAACCGTCGAGTCCGCCCGGGGTGACGTGCGGTACGAGGATGAACCCGTCGCTGGCATCGGCCTGAACCAGGTCGTTGATGGCGTCCGCGACGGTCGCGGGCGCTCCGGTGAACGTCTGCCGCCCGGTGACCTCGATGATCAGTTCACGGATGGAGAGCTTCTCCGCGGTGGCGCGCTCGCGCCACTGTCTGGCCGTGGCGACGGGGTCGCGGTACATCCGTACGCTGGCGCGCCCTCGGGCGATGGTGTGCTCACCGGGATCGGGGTCGATCTCGGGCAGCGGCCCGTCGGGGTCGTAGCCGGACAGGTCACGATTCCAGAGCTGTTCCAGGAACTTGATCGCGGTCTGGCCGCTGACCTGCTGGAGTCGTACCTGGTGGGCGAGGTCGCGGGCCTCGGCGTCGGTGTCGCCGAGCACGAAGGTGGCCGCGGGCAGGATGAGCAACTCGTCGTGGGTACGCCCGTACCGGGCGAGCCGGCCCTTGACGTCGGCGTAGAAGGCCCGCCCCTCGGTCAGGGTGGCGTACCGGCTGAAGATCGCGTCAGCCGACGACGCGGCGAACTCCCGCCCCTCCTCGGAGTCACCGGCCTGGAGGATCACCGGCCGTCCCTGGGGGCTGCGCGGGACGTTGAACCGACCGGCGATGTCGAAGTCCGGATCGTGGTGGGCGAACGCGCCCGCGTCCGGTTCGCCGAGGAAGTCACCGGTGGCCTGGTTGGCCACGATCTCGTCGCCGTGCCAGGAGTCGAACAGTTCCCCCGCGGTCTGCAGGAAGTTGCGTGCCCGTCGGTAGCGCTGCTCCTGCGGCAGGAATCCGCCCCGGCGGAAGTTCTCACCGGTGAACGCGTCCCAGGAGGTGACCACGTTCCACGCGGCCCGGCCACCGGAGAGGTGGTCGAGGCTGGCGAACTGTCGCGCGACCTCGTACGGCTCGTTGAAGGTGGAGTTGATGGTCCCGGCGAGGCCGAGTCGCTCGGTGACCGCCGCGAGGGCGGCGAGCACGGTGAAGGTGTCCGGGCGCCCGACCACGTCCAGGTCGTAGATCAGGCCGTTCTGCTCGCGCAGCCGCAGTCCCTCGGCCAGGAACAGGAAGTCGAACTTCGCCCGCTCGGCGGTGCGCGCGAGGTGCGCGAACGAGCTGAACTCGATGTGGCTTCCCGCCTGCGGGTCACTCCACACCGTGGTGTTGTTGACGCCGGGAAAGTGGGCGGCGAGATGGATCTGCTTGAAGGGTCTGCTCATGGTCGAAAGGGGTCCTTCCGGCTTCGCGGTGACGACGGTCAGACGGCCGCGTAACGATTGGCTGGCCTGGTCAGGCCGAGCAGCCCGCGCAGGGTGCCGGCGGCGTACCCGGTTCGGAACGCCTGCCGACGCTGCAGCTCCGGCACGAGTGCCCGGGTGATCCGCTCCAGGTCGTGCGGGATGGTGCCGGGGCGCAGGCGAAACCCCGACAGCCCGGCCAGGTGCCACTCCTGCAACAGGTCCGCCAGTTGCGCCGGGGTGCCGACGAACACCGTGGCGTCACTGACGTACGGGCTGCCGGCGCGGTCGTCGAGGCGCGCCCTGCGGGCTTCGGCGGCCGGAGCCGAGTCGTCCAGGAACACGACCAGGTCACCGAGGATGTGCACGGTTTCCCCGGCCCGCCCGGCGGCGGCCTGCCCGGCCCGGATCTCGGCGACGATCTCCCGCACCTGCGTGGCGTCGTGGGGCGTCACGTAGCCGATGTCGGCGGACCCGGCGACGAGCCGGTACGGCACGCTCTGGTGCGCCAGCGCGCTGACCAGGGGTTGGCCCTGCGGGGGCCGAGGGGTGATGGACGGGCCCTTGACGTTGAACCAGCGTCCCTCGAAGTCGACGTAGTGCAGCTTGTCCCGGTCGACGAAGCGCCCGGTGGCGACGTCCCGGATCTCCGCGTCGTCCTCCCAGCTGTCCCAGAGTCGCCGTACCGCCTCCACGTAGTCGGCGGTCTCGGCGAACAGGTCCCCGATCAGCTCCTGCGCCTGCGGGGTGGACAGGTCGTCGAAGCTGATCCGGGGCAGGGTGCGGCGGCCGAAGTGGGCCGCCTCGTCCGGGCGGGCCGACACCCGGACCTGCACTCCGGCCCGGCCGGACGAGACGTAGTC
This sequence comes from Micromonospora sp. NPDC004704, assembly GCF_053601675.1. NCBI lineage: Bacteria > Bacillati > Actinomycetota > Actinomycetes > Micromonosporales > Micromonosporaceae > Micromonospora > Micromonospora sp. NPDC004704. Next base: position 65,914 of record NZ_JBSGCD010000029.1, read on the forward strand.
CAGGGTGGCGATCGCCTTCGCGATGTGGAACGGCTCGGTGTGGGTGACCACGACCGTGGGCACCAGTCCGATGTGGCTGGTCAGTGGCGCGACGCGGGCGGCGACCAGCACGGCGTCGAGGCGTCCGCGTACCTGGTCGGTACGCCGGTCCGGCTCGGTACGGCTCGACGACTGCAACCCGAGCGAGTCGTCGATCGTCACGAAGTCCAGCAGGCCCCGTTCGGCTTCGATCACCAGGTCGGACCAGTAGCGCGGGGTGAACAGTTCGGTCGGCCGGGCCCCGGGTTCGCGCCACGCCGCCGGGTGCCAACCGGCGCCGTCGAGGGCGACCGCGAGATGCAGTGGGCTTCCTGAATCGGACATGACGATGCTCCGCTTCCTGCTGGGGTGTGGCCACGGACCGACTCGTGGTGACGGCCGACGGTTGGCCGGGGACCGGTCCGGGGCGCAGTTGCGTGGAGGGACTGGTGTCAGGTCAGCGGGGACAGAGTGCGCCGGCAACGCGTTGCAGGTCGATGTGTCGACGGGAGACCAGGACAACACCGGCAGATCTCGGTGTCGACGCGATGACGACGGTCCGGCGGGTGATCGGGTGCACGGTCGTCACCTCCTGTGGATCTAGGTCCTTTCCGGAGACTACCCCGGTCAACCTTAAGTTGTCTATCCCTACAGGTTTAGTGGACTTTGGTTGTACATACGTGCTGGTGGACGGCTGCCGGCAGCAGGTCCAACGACATAATATTGCCCACTATTCCGCTAGGGATAGCGTGATAGGAAAGATGGCATGACAGCAACTTCGGGCAGCGCGACGCATCCGGTGTTCCACTGGTTCCTGCCGACCGGCGGCGACGGCCGGCGGCTGGGCGGATCCGTGCACGGTCTCGAGATCGGCGACGCGGGAGCGCCGGCGGGAGCGCCGGACGGCGGCCAGCGTCCCGCGTCGCTCGACTACCTGACCCAGTTGGCCCGCGCCGCCGACGCCCTCGGCTACGAGGGCGTCCTCACTCCGACCGGTGCCCACTGCGAGGACGCCTGGATCGTCACCGCGGCGCTCATCGCCCAGACCCGGCGACTGAAGTTCCTCGTCGCGTTCCGGCCCGGACTCGTCGCACCGGCGCTCGCCGCGCAGATGGCGGCGACCTTCCAACGACTGTCGGACGGACGGCTGCTGCTCAACGTGGTCGCCGGAGGCAGCGACGCCGAGCAGCGCGGCTACGGAGACCCACTGGCGCACGACGAGCGCTACCAGCGCGCCGAGGAGTTCCTCGAGGTCGTCCGCGCCTCCTGGTCCGGCACCCGGTTCGACCACCACGGCACCCACTACCAACTGACCGGCGCGCGGTTGCGGCAACCGCCGGTGCCGATCCCACGGGTCTATCTCGGTGGGTCGTCGCCGCCCGCACTCCAACTCGCCGCAGGTCATGCCGACACGTACCTGACCTGGGGCGAGCCGGTTCCACTCGTCGCGGAGAAGGTGGACCGGGTACGGGAACTCGCCGCCGCCCGTGGTCGGACCGTACGGTTCGGGCTGCGGATCCACGTGATCAGTCGGGACAGCACCGCGCGGGCCTGGCAGGACGCCGAGGCGCTGATCGCCGGCCTCGACGACGCCACCATCGCGGCCGGGCAGCAACGGCTGCGCGCCCTCGAGTCGGTCGGTCAGCGACGCATGCTCGACCTGCACGGCGGCTCCCGCGACCGGCTCGTCGTCGCGCCCAACCTCTGGGCCGGGATCGGCCTGGTACGGGGCGGAGCCGGTACCGCACTGGTCGGCGCCCACGACGAGGTCGCGGAGCGGATCGCCGAGTACCGGGCGGCGGGAATCGACGAGTTCGTCCTCTCCGGCTACCCGCACCTGGAGGAGGCGTACCGCTTCGCCGAGGAGGTCCGGCCGCTGCTCGGTTGACCGGTCAGCAGTCGCGCAGGAACCGGTCCAGCACGCGGGTCCCGAACTCGAGCGCGTCAACCGGGACCCGCTCGTCCACACCGTGGAAGAGCGCCGAGAAGTCGAGGTCCGGCGGCAGCCTCAGGGGCGCGAACCCGAAGTGGCGGATCCCCAGGAGCTGGAACGACTTCGCGTCCGTACCGGCGGACAGCATGTACGGCAGCACCCTGGCACCGGGATCCTCCACCCCGATCGCGGAGACCATGGCGTCGACCAGCGTCCCGTCGAAGGTCGTCTGCACCGGGGGCAGGCTGTCCCACTCCCGCTCGACCTCCGGGCCGAGGATGCGGGCGATCTCGGCCTCGAACGCCCGCTCCCGGCCGGGCAGGACCCGCCCGTCGACCGTCGCCCGCGCCTCGGAGGGGACGACGTTCGCCTTGTAACCGGCGTCGAACATGGTGACGTTGGCGGTGTCCCGCAGGGTCGCGCCGATCATCCGGGCGAGATTGCCCAGCCGGGCGACCGCGGTCTCCGGATCGTCCTCGTCGAACGGCACGCCGGTGATCTCGGCGACGCCGGTCAGCAGTTCGCGTACCGGGTCGGTGAGGATCAGCGGGAACCGGTGCCGGTCCAGGCGGGTGACGGCGGCGGCCAGCTTCGCCACCGCGTTGTCGCTGTGCAGCATCGACCCGTGGCCGGCGGCGCCCTGCACCCTCAGCCGGAGCCACACGACGCCCTTCTCCGCCGTCTCGACGAGATAGGCGCGTACGCCGTCGCGCAGGGTCACCGAGAAGCCGCCCACCTCGCTGATCGCCTCGGTCACGCCCTCGAACAGCTCCGGGTGGTGTTCGACCAGCCACCGGGCGCCGTAGAAACCGCCCGCCTCCTCGTCGGCGACGAACGCGAAGACGATGTCGCGGGGCGGGACGACGCCGTCGCGCCTGAAGGACCTGGCGACGGCCAGGGTCATCGCGACCATCCCCTTCATGTCGACCGCCCCGCGCCCCCAGACGTACCCGTCGCGCACCTCGCCGGAGAACGGGTGCACCGACCACTCCCGGGCGTCGGCCGGTACGACGTCCAGGTGGCCGTGCACCAGCAGCGCTCCCCGGCTCGGATCCGCTCCGGGCAGCCGGACGACAACATTGCCCCGACCGGGCGCGCCCGACTCGACGTAGACGGGTTCGTAGCCGACCTCGGCCAGCTTCTCGGCCACGTACTCGGCGGCGGCCCGTTCGTTGCTCCGTACGCTCGGGTCCCCGGTGTTGCTGGTGTCGATCGCGATCAACTCGCTGGCCAGCGTGACAACCTCGGCTACGGCCGGTTCCCCGTTCACGCGACGTCCCCGGAGGACAGCGGCACGGCAGGGGCACGTCTGGTCGGACACCATCTGGTCATCGGTTCACCTCGATCGCAGCCCTCTTCCGGAACAGCCCCATCCTCCACCGTCCCCCTCCGCGTCACGACCTGCCCCCGGACTCGTTGCCAAAAACCCGCTAACACTATAGGAATAATAGGAATAGCGCCGGGGGCCGCGCGACGCGGTGCTACCGAGCGGGCAACCGGACGCTGCCCGTACGACGGGGTCTGGAGGTTTGAGCCGATGGCACGGACGCACCTGGGCCGGCGACCACACCGCCGATGGACGGAGCCGGCAGCATGAGCGGGGTGCCGAGCGGGAATCGGCTGCACCTGGCCGTGGAAGCCGACGGCGACGGCGCCCACCCGGCGGCCTGGCGCTTCAGCGGGCGGCCACCGGCGACCGTGCTGGACGCCCCCGCCCTCCGGAACACCGTCGCGTACGCGGAGGCGGCCGGATTCGCCCTGGTCACCTTCGCCGACTCGCCCCTGCCCGCAGGCAACGGCCGCAACACGGCGGGCCGGATCGAGGCCGGGGTACGGGCCGCCTACCTGTCCACCGTGACCGAGCGGATCGGGCTCGCGCCCACCCTGCACACCACCACCACCGAACCGTTCCACCTGGCCACCCAGCTCGCCAGCCTCGACCACGCCTCGCGCGGCCGGGCCGCCTGGGTCGTCGGCGCCACGAACAGCCCCGAGGCCCTGGCCACCATCGGCGGTTCGGGGCCGTACGAGCCGGATCGGCTGCGCGGCGAGGTCTCCGACGTGATCGAGGTCGCCCGGTGCCTGTGGGACTCCTGGCAGGACGACGCGATCATCCGGGACCGGGCCACCGGCCGGTTCCTGGATCCCGACCGGGTGCACCACGTGAACTTCACCGGCGGATCGTTCTCGGTGGTCGGGCCACTGATCACCCCGCGACCGCCGCAGGGCCAGGTCGTGGTGATCGCCGCCGACACCCTCGGCGTCACCGGGCAGGTCGACATCGCCCTGGTCGGCGGCGGCGACCCCGGAGCCGTCGCGGAACGAACCCGGCGGGTACGGGAGGACGACGTACCCCTCGTGTTCGCCGAGGTCGAGGTGCTGCTCGACGCGGCCGAACCGGCCGCCGACCGGCTCGCGGCGCTCGACCGGGCGACCCCCTGGGGCACCGGGGACCGGCTACGTCACGTCGGCTCGGCCGAGGGGTTGACCACACTCCTGCGGCAACTCGCCGCCGTGGTCGACGGTGTCCGCCTGCATCCCGCCGTGTTGAGCGTCGACCTGCCCGTACTCGCCGATCGGGTGCTGCCCGCGCTCGCCGCCCACCGGTTGCACGTCGCCCCCGTCGCGGGAGCGACCCTGCGCACCACCCTCGGACTCCCCCATCCCAGCAACCGGTTCGTCGACGCGACAACCGCCTGACCGGAGAGCACCGCCACGACCGCCTGAGAGGTACGCGCCGTGAGCCAACCGAACCCCCTCGGGTACGACCCGAAAGCCCGCGTCCACCTGGGCCTGTTCTACACCGGGGTCGGCCCCCAGATCGTCTGGACCGATCCGGACGCCGCCCCGCACACCCACATCGACACCTTCGTCAAGGTCATCCAGACTCTCGAACGCGGGCTGTTCGACGCGTTCTTCCTCGGCGAGGGCCTGCGCGTACGGGAGAACCGGGGACGGGTGCACGCCCTCGACGTCGCCGGCCGTCCGGACGCGATCACCCAGCTCTCGGCGCTGGCCGCGACAACCACCCGGATCGGCCTGGTCGCCACCCAGAACACGACGTACAACTACCCGGCAGACCTGGCCCGACGGCTGGCCAGCCTCGATCTCGTCTCGGCGGGTCGGGCCGGTTGGAACATCGTCACCACCGACAACGCCTGGACCGGCGAGAACTTCCGGCACGGCGGGTGGCTGGCCCACGATCGGCGCTACGAGCGCGCCGGCCAGTTCGTCGAGGCCGCCCGGGCACTCTGGGCGTCCTGGGACGACGACGCCATCGCCTCCTGCGGCGACGACGGATCGTGGTTGCGGCCGGGCAGCGCCCCCGGCGTCGAGCGGGACACCGACCTGGTCCGGCTGCGGGCAACCGCCACGCTGCCGCGCAGCCGCCAGACCCGGCCGGTGCTGTTCCAGGCCGGGGACTCACCCGGTGGGCGGGACCTGGCGGCACGCCATGCCGACGTGGTCTTCTCCGCCAACACCTCGTACGACAAGGCGGTGGCGTACGCCCGGGACCTCCGGGCCCGGCTGGCCGCTTACGGACGCGCGCCCGACTCGCTGCGGATCCTGCCCGGCACATCGGTCGTCCTCGGCGACACCGAAGCGCAGGCACGGGAGCGGGCGGACTGGATCAGGCGCGAGCAGACCAGCGGGCCCCGAGCGATCGCCTTCCTGGAGCAGTACTGGGGCAAGGACCTCTCCGGCTACGACCCGGACGGGCCGCTGCCGGACATCGACCCGACGCCGGACGAGCTCGACCCGTCCCGCGGCACCATTCCGATCGAGCTGCGCACCGGGAAGCTCGCCGTCATCGCGCGTTGGCGTGCGCTGGCCGAGCAGCGCAAACTCTCCATCCGCGACCTGGTCATCGAGGTCGCACCCGGACACGACCTGTTCGTCGGGACGCCGGGACGGATCGCCGACGAGTGGGTCCGCTACGTCCGCACCCGTGCCGTCGACGGGTTCAACATCATCCCGCAGTTGATACCCGGATCGGTCGACGAGATCGTCGACAAACTCGTGCCGGAGTTGCAGGAGCGGGGCGCCTACCGGACCGCGTACGAGGGCAGCACCCTGCGCGAACACCTCGACCTGCCCCCGCTGCGCACCGTCGCGCCGGCGCCGTCCGGAGGTACGCGAGCCCGGACCTCCACGCCGTCCTTCAGAGAAAAGGGAATCTCGTGAGATCACTGCCGCGATCGGGGCGCGCCCTCGGGTCGCTCGTGCTGACCGTCGTCGCCGCCCTCGCACTGACCGCCTGCGGTTCGGGTGACGGCGGCACCACCGGCAACGGTGGGACCGGGGACGGCACCCCCAGATCCGGGGGCACCCTGACCTTCGCCGTCGGCTCGTACGCCGGCTGCGTCGACCCCCATCAGGTCGCCAGCAACGACACCATCTACGCCCTGCGCCAGATCGTCGACTCACTGACCGACCAGGACCCCTCGACCGGAAAGATCGTGCCCTGGCTCGCGGAACGCTGGGAGGTCAGCGCGGACGCGAGAACCTTCACCTTCCACCTCCGCCCGGGTGTCACCTTCAGCGACGGATCACCGGTCAACGCCCAGGCGGTCCGGGACAACTTCGACGCGGCCCGCAAACTCGGCGCGAAAGCCAACCTGGCAACCGGCTACCTGAGCGGATACGTCGGCACCGAGACGCCGGACGACCCTACCGCGGTTGTCTCCTTCGAACAGCCCAACGCCCAGTTCCTCCAGGCCACCTCGACCTTCTCGCTCGGCCTGGTCGCCGGGTCGAGCGTACGGAAGACGCCGGACCAGCGGTGCACCGACGGCGTCGTCGGCTCCGGACCCTTCGTCCTCGACGGGTACGTGGCCAACCAGTCGATCACGCTGGTCAAGCGCAAGGGATACAACTGGGGTTCGTCGCTGTGGCGCAAGTCGGGTGAGGCGTACCTGGACAAGGTGCTGTTCACCGTCGTTCCGGAGGCTGGTGTGCGTACCGGGAGCCTGGTGTCGGGGCAGGTGGACGCCATCGGCAGCGTCAGCCTCGCCGACGAGGCCGCGCTGAAGGGCGGCGGGGCCGTCAACCTCCAGACGCGGGCGAATCCGGGCGTGGTGTTCAACCTCGGCCTGAACAACTCCAAGCCCCTGCTGCGGGACGTCGCCGTACGGCAGGCGATCCAGGTGGCGCTCGACCGGCGGCAGATCGTCGACACCGTCTACCCCACCGGCAGCAAACCGGCCACCAGCATCCTGGCGCACACCACGCCGTACCACAGCGATGTCAGCGGGCAGCTCACCTTCGATGCGGCGAAGGCGAAGTCGCTGCTCGACGCGGCCGGCTGGCAGGTCGGCGGCGACGGTGTCCGGACCCGCGGCGGCACCCGGCTCAGCCTCTCCGTCGGCTGGTTCGCCAACGCGGCGACCAACCAGCCGACACTCGAGCTGATCCAGCAGCAGCTCAAGGCGGTGGGTGTCGAGATCACCCTGAAGGAACTCCAGATCGCCCAGATCACCCAGGTGCAGCAGTCCGGCGACTTCGACGCGCTCTGGGGAAACATCACCCGAGCCGACCCGGACATCCTGCGCAGCACCTACTCGACCACCCTGGCCAACACGTACCGGCTGGCGGCCGGCGCGCTGGATCCGGTGCTGACCGAGCAGGCCGCGACGGTCGACCCGGCCAGGCGGCAGGCGCTGGTCGACCAGGCCCAGGACCTGATCGTACGCAACGCGCACGTGATCCCGGTGGTGGAGCTCACCACCGCCCTCGGGGTGTCCAAGAAGGTGCACGACCTGGACTTCGAGGCGTCGAGCCGGATCCAGTTGCACGACACCTGGAAGAGCTGACGCACCGAACAGGACCAGCGGACGGAGGGAACCGACCGTGCGTCGTTACGTGATCCGCCGACTCGCACAGGCCGTGGTGGTGCTCTGGGCGGCCTACACCCTGTCCTTCCTCGTGCTGGACTTCCTGCCCGGTGACCCGGTGTCGGCGATGGCCGGCGGCGGCCTCGACCAGGTCTCCGTCGATCCGGCCCAACTCGAGGCACTGAAACGGGAGTACGGCTTCGACAAACCGGTGCTGGTCCAGTACGCCGACTATCTCGGCCGGGCGGTGCAGGGGGACTTCGGCAACTCCGTCGCGACCGGTCAACCGGTCAGGTCGGTGATCGGGGACGCCCTGCCGCAGACGCTCGTACTGACCGGTGCCGCGCTGGTCCTGGCCGTCGTGTTCGGTACGGGGCTGGCGCTGGCCGCCACGTACACCTCCGGGCGGGCGTTGCGGCAGCTGCTGCTGTCGCTGCCGTCGCTCGGTGTGTCACTGCCGACGTTCTGGGTCGGGCTGATGCTCGTCCAGCTCTTCTCCTTCCGGTTCCGGCTGCTGCCGGCGTTCGGCAACGACGGCCTCACCAGCCTGATCCTGCCGGCGGTCACGCTCGCCGTGCCGACCGGCGCGCTGCTGGCCCAGGTGCTGGCGAAGAGCCTGTTCACCGCGCTCGACGAGCCGTACGTGCAGACCGCGCGGGCCAAGGGAGCGGGACGGGCGCGGGTGCACCTGCGGCACGCCCTGCGCAACGCCGCCCTGCCCGCGCTCACCATCGTCGGGCTGCTGGTGGGCAACCTGCTGGCCGGTTCCGTGGTGGTGGAGACCGTCTTCTCCCGCAACGGCATCGGCCGGGCGACCGTCAGCGCGGTGACGGTTCAGGACATACCCGTGGTCCAGGGCGTCGTGGTGTTCGGCGCCCTGGTCTTCGTTCTGGCGAATCTCGCCGTCGACCTGGTCTACCCGCTCTTCGACCCACGGATCGTCGTGGCCTCGGCCACCCGGCGAAGGAGCCTCGTGTGAGTCAGACAGTCGTCGGCGACCCGGCGCTGAACATCGTGCCGGAGCCGGGCTCCCGGAGCCGGTCGGAACCGGCCGGGCGGGAAGCGGGCCGGGGCGTCGACCTGCGCCGGTTGGGCCGGTTCCTGCTGCGACGTCCCGGCCTCGTCCTCTCCCTCGTGGTCGTCGCGCTGGTGGTGCTGGCGGCGTTCTGGCCGACGCTGTTCACCGCGCGCGATCCGCTGCTGGGTGTGCCCACCGACAGGTTCCAGGGCCCCGGCGGTCAGCACTGGTTCGGCACCGACGAGATCGGCCGCGACGTGTACGCCCGGGTCGTCCACGGAGCGGCGCTGTCGCTGAAGGCGACCCTGATCGCGGTCGCGGTGGCGTTTGTCGTCGGCGGGGCGATCGGCCTGGTCGCCGGGTTCGTCGGCGGCTGGGTGGAGGACGTGCTGATGCGGGTCGTCGACGTCCTGCTCGCCATCCCCGCCCTGTTCCTCTCCCTGGCGCTGGTCACCGCGCTCGGGTTCGGCACGGTGAAGGTCGCCGTGGCGGTCGGCATCGCCAGTGTCGCCGGCTTCGCCCGGGTGATGCGGGCCGAGGTGCTGCGCGTACGGCACGCCACCTACGTCGAGGCGGCCCGGTCCTCGGGGGCGCGCTGGCACTCGATCCTGCTGCGGCACGTGCTGCCGAACGCGATGGGGCCGGTGCTGGTGCTGGCCACCCTCGACTTCGGCACCGCGATCCTGGCCGTGTCGTCGCTGAGTTTCCTCGGCTACGGGGCCGCGCCACCCGCACCGGAATGGGGAACGTTGATCTCGACCGGGCGCAACTACCTGGCGAACGCGTGGTGGCTCTCGACGCTTCCGGGCCTGGCGGTCGCGGCGACGGTGCTGGCCACGAACCGGATCGCCCGGGCCGTCGACGGGGAGTGGGCGAGCCAGCGATGACGGGACGACACGTTGCGTCGGACGGGGGCGGGAACCTGCTGGAGGTCCGGCAACTCCGCGTCTCGTACCAGTCGCGGTCGGGACCGGTGCGGGCGGTCGAGGGCGTCGACTTCGACGTCCGGCCGGGTGAGGTGGTCGCCGTTGTCGGCGAGTCGGGCTCGGGCAAGAGTACAACCGCGCACGCCATCATCGGTCTGCTACCGGCCGGTGGGCAGGTCGACAGCGGCAGCATCCGGTTCGCCGGGCGTGACCTCACCGGGCTGTCCGAGCGGGAACTGCGAACGTTGCGGGGTGCCGAGATCGGCCTCATCCCGCAGGACCCGGCCGTGTCGCTCAACCCGGTGAAACGCATCGGCGAGCAGGTCGCGGAGGCTTTGCGCGTACACGGGCTGGGCAACCGCCGGTCGGCGGCCCTGGACGCGGTCGAACTGCTGCACCGGGCGGGCCTGTCCGATCCGGCCACCAGGGCGCGGCAGTATCCGCACGAACTCTCCGGTGGGATGCGCCAACGTGCGCTGATCGCGATCGCGATCGCGGCCCGCCCCCGTCTGATCATCGCGGACGAACCGACCAGTGCGCTGGACGTCACCGTGCAGCGGCTGATCCTCGACCACATCCAGAGTCTGACCGAGGAACTCGGCACGGCTGTCCTGCTGGTCACCCACGACCTGGGTATCGCCGCCGACCGGGCGCAACGGCTGGTGGTGATGTCACGGGGACGCGTGGTCGAGACCGGGCCCACCGGCGAGGTCCTGCGGGACCCCACCCACGAGTACACCCGCCAGCTGTTGCGCAGCGCGCCGAGTCTGGCCGCCGCACGTCAGCCGCCACCGGCCCGCAGCGGGCCTCCGGGCGCACCGGTGCAGGCGGCGCCGCTGGTCACGGTCGAGGGCCTGGTCAAGGACTTCCCCCTGCCGGGGACGGTCGCCGGTCGGCGGAGCGTACGGGCGGTGGACGGGGTGAGCTTCACGATCAACCGGGGCGAGACCCTGGCGCTGGTCGGGGAGTCCGGTTCGGGCAAGTCGACCACGGCACGGTTGGTGCTGCGACTCGCGGAGCCGGACGGCGGGCGGATCCTCTTCGACGGTGACGACATCACCGGGGCTCGCGGTGCGGCGCTGCGCCGACTGCGGCGCCGTGCCCAACTCGTGTACCAGAACCCGTACGCGTCACTCGACCCCCGGTTCTCGATCCGGGAGGTGATCATCGAGCCGCTGCGGGTGTTCGGGATCGGTGACCGGGCGTCCCGCCGGGCACGGGCCCGCGAACTCGTCGAACGGGTCGCGCTTCCGGTCTCGGTGCTCGACCGCAGACCCGCGCAGCTCTCGGGCGGTCAGCGGCAACGGGTCGCGATCGCCCGCGCACTCGCCCTCTCCCCCGAACTCGTGGTCTGCGACGAGCCGGTGTCCGCGCTGGACGTGTCCGTACAGGCACAGGTGCTGGAACTCCTCGCCGAGCTGCAGGCGTCCACCGGGGTGGCGTACCTGTTCATCTCGCACGATCTCGCGGTGGTCCGCCAGATCGCCCACCGGGTCGCGGTGATGCGGGCCGGGCGGATCGTCGAGACCGCCACCACCGCGGAACTCTTCGACCACCCGGCCCACGCGTACACCCGCGAGCTTCTCGCGGCCATTCCGGGTCACCAGGCCGCCGTACCGGGCTCAATAGCCAGCCCCTCGTAACATCATCATTTCCTATTAAGTCTGTGGGAGATGACCAGGCATTGGTCCAGCTCAACTCTCGTTGACTACTCAGACAGACAACGCGTACCACAATGTGGACTGCCGTTGACATGCCCTATTCCACTGATCAATATCAGTACATGCGGCGCACCGGGGTCCTCCTGACCGCCCGCCTCGTGATCGATCTCGTTCGATACGCAGGCGGGCGGTGTCCGCGCTGAGCGGTGGCGGCGACACAGCCTCCCGCGCTCGGCTCCACCGCGACTGAGCCATCCACCGGACCGTCGCGTCTTCCCTCCCGCCGTACCCGGCGCCCGCCGCCCCGTGGACCGCCCACCGGTCACGCGCCCGCAGGCCATCCCTGGAGGTCACCATGACCGCCCCGCCACCCGCCCCGGCGGCCCTGGCATCCACCGCACGGGCACCCGACGGCCCCGTCGACGAACCGCTGAAGGTGGTGCCGGCCCGCCATCCCTGGCGCTGGGCCGCGACCGCCGTGACGCTGGTACTGCTGGCCATGGCTGCCAACGCGCTGATCACGAACCCGGCCTGGGAGTGGCACTTCGTCGGCCAGTACCTGTTCTACGAGACCGTGCTCCGGGCGGTCGGCGTCACCCTGCGGCTGACCGTGCTCGGCATCGTGCTCGGGTTCCTGCTCGGCACCGTGATCGCCCTGATGAGACTCTCGGCGAGCCCGTTGCTCCAGGCGGTGGCCTGGGGTTACGTCTGGCTGTTCCGGTCGGTGCCGCTGATCCTGCAACTGCTGTTCTGGTTCAACCTGGCTCTGCTCTACGACCGGATCTCCTTCGGGATTCCGTTCGGTCCGTCGTTCTTCGACGTCGGGACCATGGACCTGATCGGCCCGATGACCGCCGCAACCCTGGGACTCGCCCTGCACCAGGCGGCCTACTGCGCGGAGATCGTCCGCTCCGGCTTCCTCTCGGTGGACCAGGGGCAACTCGAAGCGGCGGCGGCCCTCGGTATCCCCCGCACCCGACAGATTCGCCGGATCCTGCTGCCGCAGGCGATGCGGACCATCATCCCGACCGCCGGAAACGAGATCATCGGCCTGGTCAAGGGCACCTCGGTGGTCTACATCATGGCCATCCCCGAACTCTTCTACCAGGTCCAGGTGATCTACGCCCGCAACGGACGGGTGATCGCGCTCCTCCTGGTGGCCGCCATCTGGTACCTGCTGCTGACCACCGTCCTGTCGATAGTGCAGTACTACGTCGAGCGGCACTACGCCCGCGGTGCCGTACGGGCGCTGCCGCCGACCCCTCTGCAGCGGGTGAGCCGGCTGGTCGGGCGGGTGGTGGCGGCCCGCCGACAACGGCAGACGGTACGGGACCAGCTCGCGGCCGACCTGGCGGCGCCCCGATGAGCCCCGACGGCGCGGTCATGGTGGAGCTGCGCGGCATCCACAAGAGCTTCGGACCGCTGGAGGTGCTGCGCGGGGTGGACCTGAGCGTGCGTACCGGCGAGGTGGTGGTGATCCTCGGCCCGTCCGGATCGGGCAAGTCGACCCTGCTGCGCAGCATCAACCACCTGGAGAAGGTCAACCGCGGCTCGGTACGCATCGACGGGGAGCTGATCGGCTACCGCCATACCGGCAACCGGCTGCGCGAGCTCAAGGAGCGCGAGATCCTGCGGCAGCGTACGCACATCGGTTTCGTGTTCCAGAACTTCAACCTCTTCCCGCACCTGACCGTGCTGGACAACGTGGCCGAGGCACCCGTGTCGGCGCAGGGTCGGCCCCGGCGAGAGGTGCTGGAGGCCGCCTCCCGGCTGCTCGACCGGGTGGGCCTGGCGGACAAGGCGGACGCCTATCCGCGCCGTCTCTCCGGCGGCCAGCAGCAACGGGTCGCGATCGCCCGCGCCCTCGCCCTGGAACCGAAGGTGCTGCTCTTCGACGAACCGACCTCGGCACTGGACCCGGAGCTGGTCGGTGAGGTGCTCGAGGTGATGAAGGACCTGGCCCGGGCGGGCACCACGATGATCGTCGTCACGCACGAGATCGGCTTCGCGCGCGAGGTCGCCGACCGGGTCGTGTTCATGGACGACGGCGTGATCGTCGAGCAGGGCCCACCGGACGAGGTGCTCACCCGGCCGCAGCACGAACGGACCCGGTCGTTTCTGGCGAAGGTTCTCTGAACCGCCCGCCACCCCAGGTACTCCCGACACCCCGAACACCCCAGAGAAGGAGTTCCGCATGCCGCGTTACCGGCTATCGCGACACCTGGCCAGCGTGCTCGCCCTGACCACCCTGGTGACCCTGGCCGCCTGCGGCTCGCCCGACGACGAACCCGCCGCGCTGGCGGCCGATCCGTCCGGCTCGGCGGCGGCGGCGGTCATCAACACCAGCCCGGACCAGAAACGGATCCGCGCGCAGAAGGTCGACGCCGTCGCGGCCAAGGTGCCGCCGACGATCGGCGCGGGAGGCAAGCTCAGGGTCGGTATCAGCGCTGAGGGATCGCCTCCGTTGGCCTTCCGCGCCGACGACGACCGTACGCTGATCGGGGTCGAGGCGGACATCGCCCAGTTGGTGGCGGACGTGCTGGGGCTGGAACTGGACCTGCAGCCGACCTCGTGGGAGAACCTGTTCCTGGTGGTGCGCTCCGGGCAGAACGACGTCGGTTTCTCCAACATCACCGTGACCGAGGAACGCAAGGACATCTACGACTTCGCCACCTACCGGGTCGACTCGCTCGGCTGGGAAGTGAAGGCGGACGGCAAGGTCAGCAAGATCGAGAAGCCGGCCGACATCGCCGGACTCAACGTGTCGGTCGGCTCGGGCACCAACCAGGAACAGGTGCTGCTGCGCTGGGACGCGCAGAACAAGGCCGCCGGCCTCGCCCCGGTCAACATCACCTACTACCAGAACCCGGCCGACTACCAGCTCGCCCTGCTCTCCGGGCGGATCGACGCGTACTTCGGGCCGAACCCGGCGCTGGCGTACCACGTCGCGGTCAGCGGCAAGACAAAGATCGTCGGAATCGTGCCCGGCGGCGGCGAGGTGCCGGCCCAGATCGCGGCGATGACCAAGAAGGGCAACGGGTTCGTCGAGGCGCTCAACGGCGCACTCAATACGGTGATCAAGGACGGCTCGTACGCCCGGGTGCTGTCCCGGTGGGGCCTCGGCAGCGAGGCGATCCCCGCCGCCCAGATCAACCCGCCCGGCCTGCCCCGGAAGTGATCCACCGCGCCGGTCCCGGTGTCACCGCCGGGACCGGCGCCCGAACCGGTCCCGTCCAGCCTCCGGAGCTGATCGATGGCGTCAAGGGAACTGACCGTCCGCTACACCAGCCCGACCGACCCTGCGGCCCGCCCGCTGCTCGACGAACTGACCCACGAGTACCGGAGCCGGTACGGCCCGAACGAGGAGATGTCCCGCTACCCGGCGACGGAGTTCGCGCCCCCGCACGGCGCCTTCCTGCTGCTGCTCCAGCCGGACGGGTCAGCGGTGGCCGGCGGCGCGTTCCGCCGGTACGACCGGGAGACCGCCGAGATCAAGCGCGTGTGGACCCATTCGGGGCACCGCCGCCAGGGACTGGCCCGCCGGGTGATGCGCGAGTTGGAGGCCGAGGCGGTTCGGCGGGGGTACCGCCGGATCTGGCTGACCACCGGTCCGCGCCAGCCGGAGGCCGAGGCGCTCTACCTCAACCTGGGCTACCACCCCCGCTACGACCTCGACGCCGACCGGGCGGTCCTGCCCTACCTGCCGTTCGAGACCCAGTTGCCGTATTCCACGTGGGCGCCGTTCGGCTCGGAGGGCCGACCGTGAGCCGCCGATGCCGACCAGCTCGACCCTGGCCGTAAAACCTATCTGGTGAGTAGGATTTGATCCGGTTGCAACGCTCCGACTCCTCGGAGGTATCCCATGCCCGGACTGTCACCCTTCAGCCGGCTGGCCACGCCCGTCGATCCCGACACCTACGGCGAGTACCGCATCGTCCGCCGGCCCGACGACCCACGACCCCTCTACCGCTTCTCGGCCCGCCTCACCGACAACAGCCCCGCCGGCTTCACCCCGCGAGCCGGCCGATACCACCTCTACGCGGGGTGGTTCTGCCCGTGGTCGCAGCGAGTGACCATCACCCGCGCCCTCGCCGGACTGGGAGACATCGTCACCGTCTCCTACGTGGACAACCACCGGGACGGCCGGGGCTGGGCCTTCCGCGAACGGTACGGACCCGACCCGGTGAACGGGTTCACCCTGCTACGACAGGCCTACGAGGCCACCGAGGAGGGCTTCGACGGCCACATCTCGGTGCCGACGCTCTGGGACCGCGCCACCGCCGGCGTGGTCAGCAACAACTTCAAGACCATCGGAATCGACTTCGCCACCAGCTTCCGGCACCTGGCCACCCCGCTCGTCGACACCTATCCGGAGCGCCACCGTGACGAGATCGAGGAACTCGACGAGTGGCTCAACCCGGTGGTCAACCACGGCGTCGGTGCCGCCGCCCGGCCGGGCCCCGACGGCGCACGGGCCCGGACCGCGCTGCTCGACGCCTTCGCCGTGCTCGACGAACGGTTGGCCACCCGGCGGTACCTGGTCGGGCCGACGGTGACCGAGGCGGACATCCGGCTCTGGGTGACCCTGGTGCGCTACGACGTCGGCCCCAACGCGACCCGTGCCATCAACCCCGGCCTGCACGAGTACCCGCACCTGTGGGCGTACGCGCGGGACCTCTACGCCCTGCCCGCGTTCCGGGACACCACCGACTTCACCACCTTCACCGCGGCCGGCGCGGAGATCCCCGACTGGCACGCCCCGGCCGTCCGCGCCGCCGCGTGAACCGGGGCCCCGGCCGGGGTCGGTACGACGAGGAGGGCCCGGATGCTCACCGGCATCCGGGCCCTCCTGTGTCACCCGCTCAGCGGAGCACCGTCGGAACTACCGCTGGGCTGCCCAGAGCACGGCCCGGCCGAGCTGCGGTTGCAGCCCCTTGGGGTGGGTGCGGTAGGTCGGGTCCGTACCGAAGAGCACGACACCGTTGCCCGCGGCCGTCACGCCCCGGACGATGCTGGCCTGGTTGGCCGCGGCAGTCGGACCGTTGGTGCCGGCCGCGTTCGCCGCCCACCAGCCGGACAGCAGCGGGTCGGCGGTGTAGGACTGCTCCACCGTGACGCCGGCACCGAGGTTGGTGAACCAGACCGGCTGGTTGATGAACGAGTGCGGGATCGCACCGGAGGTGACCGGGCCCTGGCTGTTCACGATGTTGACCACACCACTGGCCAGGGAGGCACCCGCGGTGGCAGTGACGCTCAGCAGCGCGGCGGCGTTGCTGAAGCTCGCCCCGGCGGTGTCCAGACCGACGACACCACCGCCCCGGGCAAGGAAGGCGTCGAGCGCGGCACGGTTCTCCGCCGTCAGGTTCGCCAGGTTGAGGTTGGCACCGACGAGCAGTACGTCGACGTCGGCGGTCAGCGTGGTGGCCAGGGTCGCGGCGGTGATCGTACGCGCCTCGAAGCCGATGTCGCGCAGGGTGTCGCGCTCCTCGACCGTACCCAGGTAACCGACGACGACCTTGTCCAGCAGGGTCCCCTGCCAACCCGCCGGAGCGGCTTCGAAGGCGACGTCGTGCTTACGGGACTCGGCGGCGGCGAGCCGCCGGTTGGTGGTCGTGTGCGGGATGACAACCGACCCGTCGGCGAGCCGGTAGACCGCGACCCCCTGGTCCAGCAACGCGTTGACCGCGAGCAGGTCGGCCGCGTCCTGGATGTTCAGCCGCAGGTCGGGCGTACCGCCCGGCACCGAACTCTCGGCCTTGCCGTCGTAGGCCCGCTCCAGGCCCACGCCCGGCAACTGGTCCCACAGGGTGTCGACCGTCGCGCCCCAGGTCAGCCCCTGGCTCCAGGCGGCCGGTCCGGCGTAGAGGTCGTCCACCCGGTCGGTGATGTCGACACCGGGTTCGAGCAGGGAGTTGACCAGGCCACGCTTGGGCTGGTGCATGTCGATCACGTACGAGCCGGCGGGGTAGGACTTGCCGTTGGCGGTGAAGTTGCTCTTCGCCCGCCACACCCGGCCGCCGCTGCCGATGAGCAGGTCGACGAGACGGGCCGCGGCCGGCGCGGAGTGCTGACCGGAGCCGGCCGGGATGACGTACGAGCGCGGGAAGACCGTGTTGTAGTTGTCCTCCGGACCCCAGCCCGGAACGTACCCGTCCGGGATGTCCCGCAGCGGCTCACCGGCCGCACCACGGCGGTACACCTCGGCCTGGTCGAACAGCACCTCGGTCCGGTGGTCCTGGATGTACTGCAGCGAGGTCTTGATCGCCACCTCGTGCACGTCGGTGTTGATGCCCGACCGGCGCAGCTTCTCCGCCGGGGTGAGGTTGCCGCGCGGGTTGAGCGGTGCCTCGATCGTGTACGGGATGCTGCTCTGCAGCATCGCGAAGGACGGTACGTAGATCGGCGGGAAGTCGTCCCACACGCCGGGCTCGTCGTCCCGGAACGGGATCCGCGCCTGCTGCGTCTCGGGGTAGCCCAGCGCCTTCAGTCCCTGCTCGATCGCGAGCGCGTTCGGCAGGCCGTGCTTGATGTAGAGGTCGTACTCGTTGTTGACGTTGTGCGGCGGGGTGCTCGGGTGCAGCAGCGTCGGGTTGACGTATCCGTGCAGGTCGAGCGTGATGATCGGCTTGGTGTCGACGATCAGCTCACGGATCAGGTTGGTCTCGGGCTGCGACACGATGGTCAGGTCGCGGTTCAGGTCGTAACCGGCCGCGTTCTGCCGGGTTCCGGCCACCCGACCGTCCGGGTTGGAGGTGACGTTGAAGACGAGCCGGTTGCGCTTCAGAAGCTGCGCGACCTGGGGATCGGTGCTGGTCGCGAACTCCTCGATCACCCGCAGGGCCGCGTCGGTGCCCTCCCACTCGTTGCCGTGGATGTTCGCGTTGACGAACAGGGGGGTCTTGTAGCCCTCGATGAGACGCCGGTCGTGCTGCGCCGTCGCCGGCTCGTTCTCGATCAGCCGCCGCCAGTTTTCCTGGCGCCGCGCCTCGTCCTGGGTCTCGGGCGCGGTCACCGTCACCGCGTACAGGTCATAGCCGCCGGAGGACTTGCCGGCGACCCGGGCGGACACCCGGTTGCTGGCGGCCTGGAGGGCGTTGAGCTTCGGGGCGATCTCGTCGTACGGGGTGACCCCGATCGGGATCGAGGCGTCGTTCGGGTTGTCAGCCCAGACAGGCAGCACGTTCTGTACGGGGAAGCCCGTGATGCCCCAGAAGTCGATCCCGGACGGAGGCACGGACGGCAACGCGGACGCGTTCACCGGCCCGGCCCAGGCGATCGTGCCGACGAGCGACGCGGCAACCGTTGCCGCGGCGATCCTCGAGAGTTTCCTGACCATGAAAGACAGATCTCCTGTCGAGAGAGGACAGTGCACGCGGGCAGACGTCACCGCAGGGCCGGAGACCCACGGGGATTGGGGAGAACGTCGGCAGCGGGCGGGGAAGGGGGAGCCCGGCGTCAGATTGAGCGTCGACAGGCGGCGCTGGCGACACGCAGGAGGTCGATGTGACCCCGCTTAGTCAGGTAGACGCTCCGCACGAAGTAGATCTTCGTTGAGTCATGATCCGCTGTCAACCAAAGGTGCCCATCTGTTGATCAGTCTGTAACGGGACGGACCCAACCGGGACGGCGGACGACAGCGTCCGTCGATACGCTGGCAGCACCGCCATCCGGCGGTCGACCAGGGGGGACATCGGCATGCAGATCAGGGATTTCGGCACCACCGGCCTGCGGGTCAGCGCCATCGGGCTCGGCGCGTGGCAGCTCGGGCGCTCGGCCCAGTGGCCCGACGGCCCCGAGCCGGCGGAGGCCGTCCGGATCGTGCACGCCGCGCTCGACGCGGGTGTCAACCTCATCGACACCGCGCCCGGTTACGCCGACGGGCGCAGCGAGTCGAACATCGGGCGGGCGCTGACCGGTCGACGCCGCGACGAGGTGCTGATCTGCACCAAGGTCGGCTACCACCCCGACGGCAGCCCGAACTGGGCGCCGGACGCCATCGAGGCGTCGATCGAGGGCAGCGCCCGCCGGATGAACGTCGACCACGTCGACATCGTCGTACTGCACAGCCCACCGAAGGAGATCATCGACGGCAGCCGGTGCGACCACTACCGGGTCCTGCAACAGCTCAAGGACAAGGGCACGATCCGGGCGTACGGGGCGTCGGTCGACTGGGGTGCGGATGTCGACACCGTGTTGACCACCAGCGCCTCGAACGCCCTGGAGGTGCGGATGTCCGCCCTCTACCAGGAACCGTGGCAGGCGATGGGGCGGGCCCGCGACCGGGGTGTCGGGACCCTGGTCAAGGTGCCGCTGGAGTCCGGCTGGCTCTCCGGCAGGTACCACGCGGACAGCGTCTTCACCGACGTACGCGAGCGCTGGACCCGCGCCGACGTGGCGCTGCGCGCGGGGCTGGTGGACGAGTTCCGGGCGCTGCTGCCCGACGGGGTGAGCCTGCTCGACGGCGCGCTGCGGTTCCTGCTCGGCTACGACGCGGTGTCGACCGTCATCCCCGGCACCAAGTCCCTGGCCCAGTTGCACAGCAGCATCGCCGCCGCCGGCACGCCGCTGCCACCGGAGACCTTCGAGGCCATCCGGGCCTGGTACGACGCAACGCTCGCCACCAGGCCCCTCGACTGGTGACCCGTCAGCCGCCGCTCCCGCTGCCCTGGTGGGAGCCGGCGGCCGTACGGGACTGCACGCGGGCGGTCCAGGTGCTCAGCCCGACGAGGTCGTCCGGCGGCGCGTCGGGTACGTCGTCGTCGAACCGGGCCAGGGTACGCACCCGCAGCGACACCGCGACCACCACGGCGATGCAGACGGCGAGCAGGATGTAGAGCAGGCCGGTGCCCCGCCCCGGCCCGACACCGAGGACCTGCCCGACGGTGTCGGCGAGCGAACCACCGGGCAGTAGCAGCGGCTCGAAGCGCGGCACCAGCAGCGGGGCGATGACCGCCTGACCGAGCGGCATGGTCGACAGGGCGATGACCATGTTCAGGGCGATGACCCGGGCGTGCAGTCGCTGCGGGACCTTGGTCTGGATGATGGTCAGCCAGATCCCGTTGATGACCGACAGCGACAGCGACATCCCGAGTGCGCCGGCGGCGACAACCGCGACGCTGGGACGCAGCCCGGTTATCAGGCCACCGGCGGCGAACGCGAACGTGAGCAGCAGCATGCCGCGCATCCGCCGGTGCCGGGGGCCACCCCAGGCGGTCATGATCAGACCACCGACGACCGCGCCGACCCCGCCCGCCAGCGACACCTGCGCCACCGACTCCAGCGGGGCGAACGCCAGGACCAGCGGGGAGAGCAGCAGGAACAGCGGTGCGAGGAAGAGGTTGAACGCGGCGAAGAAGAGCACCATCGCCCGGAAGCTGCGGTGCTGCACGGTGTACCGCAGGCCGCCGGTGATCTCGGCGAGCAGGCTCTCCCGGCGACGGCGGGCCATCGCGCGGGGGAACTTGACCAGCACCAGCACCGTGATCGCGAACAGGTAGCTACCCAGGTCGATCAGGAGGATGCCGCCCAGACCGATGGTGGCGATCAGGCCGACCGCGACCAGCGGTACGAGGAACTGCGCGACACCGCCGCCGAGTTGGACCATCCCGTTGGCGTGGCCGAGATAGCGCTTGGGTACGAGCTGCGGCACCGCGGACATGTACGCCAACCGTTGGAAGGTCAACGCGACCGACAGCCACCCGACGAAGGTGTAGATGTGCCACGGTTGGAGCTGGTCGGTCCAGTAGAGGGCGGCGAACGAGGCGATGGCGGTCAGCGCGGCGAAGTCACCGGCGAGCATCGCCCGGCGACGGTCACTGCGGTCGATGATCGCCCCGGCGACCGGGGCGGCCAGGATGCCCGGCACCTGACCCAGCACCGCGAACAGCGCGAACCGGATCAGGGACCCGGTCTCGAGGTAGGTCCAGAGCGGCACCGCGAAGGTGGTCAGCGCCGACCCGATCCCGGAGATGAGCTGCCCGGCGGCGACGGTGAGGAAGCGGCCCATCCCCGGCTGCTTCGTCGTCGCCGCAGCCACCGGCTCGTCGTCCCGGGAGACCGCGGTGACCTGCCACGACAGGTCCGGGTTGTACGCGGGAACGGGCTGTTCGAGTTCCCGGTCGACGGCGGTGATGATGTCGGCGACCTCGTCGGCACGGAACTTGGCGAAATAGTGCCCGGCCTCCTGCAGCACCACCAGGGCGGTGGTGTCGCTGAGGAAGTGCCATTCCCGGTACCGCTCCTGGTGGTACTCCGTACCGGGGTCGCGGTCGCCGACGATGCTGATGATCGGGGTACGCAGCGGGGTGGCGTGCTGGTGCAGCAGCTCGGTGAAGTAGTTCTCGGCGGCCTCGCCGTCGTGGCGCATCGCCCGGATCAGGAACCGCTGCTGCTCGGCGTCGAGCGCGCCGAGGTCGGCCCCCATGCCCTGGAGCCAGTTGGCGTAGACCCGGTCGCCGCGCAGCCGTTCGCCGAGGCGGAGCCGGGTGAGCCGGCCGAGCACCCCACCGACCGGTCGGGCGAAGGGGAAGATCCCGCCGAGGTAGAGCGCGTCCAGCTCCCGGCCGGCCTCTTCCAGCCGGCGGGCGACCTCCACCGCGAGCGCCCCACCGGGGCCGCAGTGTCCGTACACGACCAGGGGTCCGGTGATCGTGTTCAGGATCTCCTCGGTGAGCCGCTGTGCGGTCACCTCGATCGGCTCGATCTCCTCGGCCAGTCCGATGTCGTGTCCGGGTACGGCGACCGCGTACAGGCTGTGGCCGTCCGGGAGGGCGTCGGCCAGCGGCTGGTACACGACCGCGTTCGCGCCGCCGTACGGGACGCAGACGTACGAGCGTTTCCGGGTCCCGCTCGGGGGTCGGCTCAGCTCGTGCAGCAACCGGTCGGCCGGTTGCCCGGATTCACCGGTGGCGAGCAGGGCGAGTTCGCGCACCGTACGGCACCGGAACAGGTCCATCACGCTGATTGGCCGCTCGGTGGTGAGCGTACGACGCAGCCGGGCCACCACCTGGGTGGCGAGCAGCGAGTGCCCGCCGAGGTCGAAGAAGTCGTCCAGCGCGCCGACCCGCTCGACCTCCAGCACCTCCTGCCACACCTGGGCGATGGCGGTCTCGACCGGCCCGTCCGGCGGGACGTGTTCGAGACCGGAGGCGGCGGTCGCGGCCACCGGTTCGGGTAGCGCCCGCCGGTCGACCTTGCCGTGGTCCTGCAACGGCAGCCGGTCCAGCCAGACGAACTGGTTCGGGATCATGTACTCGGGCAGGGTGCCGGCGAGCAGCCGGCGCAGCGTACCCGGATCCGGGTCGGTCGGGGCCGAGCCGTCGTCGGCGGCCTCGCGTTGCAGGTAGCCGACCAGCCGGTCACCGCGCAGCATCGCGACCGCCGCGCTCACCCCCGGGCAGTCGACCAGCGCCGCCTCGACCTCGCCCAACTCGACCCGGTAGCCGCGCAGCTTGACCTGCCCGTCGCGCCGGCCGATGAACTCCAACTGCCCGTCCGGACGCCACCGGGCCAGGTCGCCGGTGCCGTACATCCGCGCACCGGGCTCGGTCGCGTACGGATCGGGCCGGAACCGCTCCGCGGTCAGACCCGGCTGCCCGAGGTAGCCCCGGGCCAGCCGGTCCCCGCCGAGGTACAGCTCGCCCGGCACGCCGACCGGCACCGGCCGCATCCGTTCGTCGAGCACGTACACCCGGGCGTGCGGCAGCGGCTTGCCGATCGGTGTGGTGCCGGTGCCGGTGTCGGACGCCTCGACCCGGTAGGTGGTGACACCGACGGTCGCCTCGGTCGGGCCGTAGTGGTTGATCACCGCAGCCGGACCGGCGGCCAGGCCGGCGGCCCAGTCCAGCCGGGACGCCTCCCCGCCGAGGAGCAGCGCCTTCGCCGGCACCAGCCGCTCGGACGGGACCTCGACCGCCAACGCGGCGAGGTGCGAGGGCGTCATCTTGAGGTAGTCGATGCGCTGTTCGCGCAGGTAGTCGGCGAGTTCGTCGCCGGTGCACCGACGGGGCACCAGGTGCACCGCGCCGCCGCTGGCCAGGCCGAGGTAGAAGACGGTGACCGCGAAGTCGAAGGACAGCGACTGGAGCAGCGCCCAGCGGGCCGCCGGCACCACCCCGATCTGCGCGGTGACCCCGTCGAGGTAGTTGCGCACCTGCCGGTGGGCCACCGCCACGCCCTTCGGCCGCCCGGTCGAACCCGACGTGAAGATGACGTAGGCGAGGTCGTCCGGCGCCGCGACCGGTTCCGGCGCGAGCGGACTGTGCCCGGCGATCTCGTCGCGTACCTCGTCCAACCGGACGGTGGCGACGGACTCGAACCGGTCCGCCAGGTCGGACGTGGTCAGCACCAGCGCCGGTCGGGCGTCGGCCATGATCGTGCCCAGCCGGGCCGGGGGCTGTTCCGGATCCAGCGGTACGTACGCGGCGCCGGCCCGCAGCACGCCAAGCAACGCCATCGCCAGTTCGGCCGACTGCTCCAGGCAGACCCCGACCAGCGATCCCCGGGTCACGCCGTGACCGCGCAGCCAGGCCGCCATCCGGTTCGCCCCGGCATCGAGGTCGCGGTAACTGGTGGCCACACCGTCGTGGACGATCGCGGGTGCGTCCGGGGTCGCGAGGACGTGCGGCGCGATCACGTCCGCGAGGGTCCCGTCGGCCGGTTGCGGTGCGGGCGCTCCGGTTCCCAGACCGAGTACGGCCGACCGTTCCGCCTCCGTCATCAGGTCCAGGTCGGCCAGGGGTGTGTCCGGCCGGGCGACCGCCGCGGCGAGCAGCCGGCGGTAGTGTTCGGCGAACCGGGCGACGGTGTCGGCGTCGAACAGTTCACTGCGGTAACCGAAGGATCCGCGTACGCCGTCGGGATGCTCGTCCACGTACAGCGACAGGTCATGCTTCGTCGTGGTGACCGGACTACCGAACGGGAGCCGTTCCAGTCCGTCGGGCCACTCCCCCGCCGACCCGCCGGTGTTGTGCATACCGAAGAGCACCTGGAAGATCGGCGACCGGCTGGTGTCCCGTTCGACGTTCAGGTCCTGCACGAGCCGTTCGAACGGCAGCTCCTGGTGGCTCAGCGCCTCCAGGACCCGGTCCCGTGTCTGGGCCAGGAGCTGCGCGAACGTCAGCTCGGTACGGAGATCGGCCCGTAGCGGCAGCATGTTGACGAACGGCCCGACCAGCCGCTCCAGTTCGGGGCGGACCCGGCCGGCGACCGGTGAACCGACGGCGAAGTCCCGCTGCCCGCTCAACCGGTGCAGGAGCACGTGCAGTCCGGCGAGCAACGTCATGAACAGGGTCGCGCCGTGTTCGCGGCCGAGCGACCTGAGCCCCTCGACCAGGTCGTCCGGGAACCGGACCTGGTGACCGTCGCCGCGCCACCCCGGCTGCGCCGGGCGGGGACGGTCGACGGGCAGGTCCAGCGGCGGCACACCGTGCAGCGCCTGCCGCCAGTACGCCAGGTCGCGTTCCGCCGCCGGGCCGGCGAGCCGTTCCCGCTGCCAGGCCGCGTAGTCGCCGTACTGGATCGGCATGGGTGCGGGGGCCGGCGCCTGGTCGAGCCGGGCGGCGTAGAGCGCGGCCCAGTCGGCGAAGAACACCGGCCAGGACCACCCGTCGCCGACGATGTGGTGCATCGCGACGTGCACCACGTGGTCGTCCGGGTCGAGTTGCACCACCATCGCCCGCAGCAGCGGCGCCACGGTCAGGTCGAACGGTCCGCAGTCGCGGGTGGTCAGGGTCTGCGCCTGGTCGAGCGGGTCCGCGCCTGCCTCCGGGTCCACCGGTACGACGCGGAACGGCACCTCCACGCGTTCGACCACGACAGCCGACACCCGCCCGCTCTCGTCCACCGGGAACCGGGTACGGAGCGTGTCGTGGCGCCCGACGACGTCTTCCAGCGCACTACGGAGGGCGTCGAGGTGCAGCCGTCCGCGCAGCCGTACCGCGCCGCGCATCACGTACGCGTCCGTGCCGGGTTCGAGCTGCTCCATGAACCAGAGGCGTTCCTGGCCGAACGAGATGGGCGGCTCCACACCGTCCGGCAGTCGCGGGATCTCCGGTGCCCGTACCGCCGCCCCGGCTCCCTTGCGTAGCCGCTGGGCGAGCAGGGCCCGACGTTGCTCCGACAGCCGCTCCGTACGCGCCCGCGCGGCCGGCGCCAGCATCGGCGCGGAGTCGCTGTCCACCTGGTTCTCGAGGTCGGTCACGGGTTCACGTCCCCGTCGAGCAGCCGGACGACCTCGTCGTCGGAGAGCTGTTCGAGGTCGGTGACGAGGAGTTCCTCGAGCACGGCCGCGAAGGCTTCGACGGTGGAGTGGACGAACAGTGTCCGGATCGGTATTTCCATTTCGAGTGCGGCGCCGAGTCGGGCGACGGCTCGGGTGGCGAGCAGGGAGTGGCCGCCGAGGTCGAAGAAGTCGTCCAGCGCCCCGACCCGTTCCCGTCCGAGCACCTCACCCCAGGTGGCCGCCACCAGTTCCTCGACTTCGGTGGAGGGTGGGACGTGCTCGCGGGCGTCGGAGTCGGGGAGTTCGGTGGGGAGGTTGCGGCGGTCGATCTTGCCGGCGGTGTTCAACGGCAACGCGTCCAACACCATCACCTGCCCCGGAACCATGTACCCCGGCAATGCCTCCGCCAGATACGACCGCAACTGCCGCCCCGAAGGCACCTCGCCCGACGACGCCGCAGGTGACACGTAACCGACCAGGCGGGCGTCCTCACCCTTGCCCGCCACCACCACCGCCGCCTGACCCACCAACGGATGCCCCACGAGACGGGCCTCGACCTCACCCAACTCGATCCGGTACCCCCGCACCTTCACCTGATGATCCACCCGGCCGAGGAACTCCAGTCCCCCACCCCGCAGCCACCGGACCCGGTCCCCCGTCCGATACAACCGCCCACCCGGCGCCCCGTACGGATCAGGAACGAACCGACCAGCCGTCAAACCCGCCCGCCCCACATACCCCCACGCCACACCCGCCCCACCAACAACCAACTCACCCGGCACCCCAACCGGCACCGGCCGCAACCCCCGATCCACCACATACACCTGCGTGTTACCGATCGGCGCACCCAACGACACCGACCCCACACCCACCGGCACCTCCGCCAACGTCGACCAGATCGTCGTCTCCGTCGGCCCGTACACATTCACCAACCGCGACACCCTCGACCGCAACTCCCGACCCAACCCCACCGGCAACTCCTCACCACCGGTCAACCCCACCACACCCGGGAAATCGAAACCCGCATCAAGCAACATCC
>NZ_JBSGCD010000030.1:0-90695 GCF_053601675.1 Micromonospora sp. NPDC004704
TGACTACCGCCGCGCCGCCCGCACATTGGCCGACACCGCATCCGGTATCGCCCACATCCACAACATCATCCTGACGGGGTGACACCAGCAGCCTTCCCGGCCACGCCTTCACCGAGTTACGAGACGTCCTTTAGAGTGCTCTCCTCGGGCTGATCAAGGTTCTCCAGTGAGAAGATCTCCACCGCTATCCCGCGGTCCTCACCCTTGTGAGTCTCCATCACCATCCGGGAGTGCCCCCGGGCCCGGTAGCCGAGGCTACCCAACTCCTCTCCAGTGTGGTCCTTCACGCACCATGGCGGGCAACCGCTGATGCGTGCAGTCAAGGGCAAATTGTCGACCTGACCCAAGACCTTAGGCATATCCGGGATGTTTGCATTTATCACGGACAAAGGACGGACGTCGTGTCCGTCAACCTGGCAGTGCCATCGGCACTTCGCATGTTCGACCGGGCGTCAGTCCGGCGATCGGACCTACAGTGACCGAGCCCGGCCTTCTGCTTTGAGGTCAGTGCCTACCCGGGCAGAAGGTCGGGAACCGGCGGGCGGGGAAGCCGTTCCAGAGGGCTGAGCCCCTCCCATGTGGTCGAGAGCGAGAACCGTTGTTTTGCCTCGAAGATGTCGGTGAACACACTTTCGCAGGTGATCGCCAATGCTTCCTCGTCGAGTTCGCCGGGCGACCAGCGCAGCCACGGGCTTCCGGATTCTGGGGGGTCGAGCTGGTCTAGCGGCTCGAATCCGATTTCGGCGAGCAAGTTGGTGACTTGCTCCGCGCGTCGTCCCCGGCCTGGCGGCGTTGTTTCGACGGTGAGTCCTTCATCCGAGGTGATGAGGAGGAAGGTCGTTGGGCGGTAGGGGTCGCTGAAGCGTACCGAGGCGCCCGGGTTTTCCTGGAGCCAGATGATCCATTGGTACATCAGCCAGATGCGGGCCTCCGGTGTGGCCGCCTGGGTCCGGTCGAGGACGGGTGGCCACAGCTCGGCCGCGTCGATGTTGTCCAGCAGGGCCTGTGTGAACTCGGTTTCTTCTGCCGGCCGGCCCGCTAACCGGGCACGTTCCGACAGCAGTGCCGCCGCGTACCCGGCGGCGAGCTTGTTGTCGGAGTTGATGGCCTGTTCCCAGTGTGCGCGCGCGGTCCCGTCTCGTGGGTCCGGCGATGCGACCGAGCCGAGTGCGAGGTGTAGCCAGTCACGGGTCTGCGCGTCGGCGTCGATCAGCCCGGCTTCGAAGGCATGTCGGGCGGAGTCGGGGTCGCCGTGGTCGGCGTGCATCCAGCCCAGGTGCAGTGCCGCGACCGCGGCCAGTGCCCGGTCGGCGCTGCGCAGGGCGGTTCCGTAATCGGACCGGGCTGCCTCGGCCCTGCCCTCGACGTCGTTGATGATCGCGCGGTGCAGGTGAGCCAGCGGTCCGACCCCGGTGTTGTCAAGGTCGATCGCCGCGTCGAGCGCGGCAGCGGCGGCGGCGTTGTCCTGACGCTCGTCCCGAAGAAAGACTCCGAGCGTTACCCCGGCGGCTGCGCGGGACTCGACAGGTCCATGGCTCGCCAGGGCGCGCAGGAGGTTGTGCGCGTCGTCGAGCCGGCCCTGGTTCCACAGGTCCCGCGCGAGATCCAGCGGCCGTTCCAACTGCAGTTCGAGCCGGCCTACGATTTCGCTCATCGCCTCCGGCGTAGACAGTGTTGGGCTGAGCATCTCAGTGCGCCAGTCGCCCGGATGTTCCCGGTTAACGGCGCTGACGACGGCTGCCGCCTGACCAGGATTTACCCGCGCGATTTCGTTGATCAGCACCGCGGCGTGACTCCATGCACCAGCCCGGATCAGGGCGAAGACCGCCGCGGCCGGCTGTTCCCGAGCCAGACCCGCCAGCGCGGCGAACAGTGGCTGCAGCCGTTCGAGGTTCACGTCGGCGACCCGCCGGTTGGCCAGGGACTCCGGCCAACGCGCATCGTCGACGAGCGCAGCCTCGACAATCCGATGCTGCATTCCCGGGTCGCCCGCCATCGCGATCATCAAATCCGCCAGGGAGACCGCCCCGCGGGTCAGCCCTGCTTCCCGGATCAGCCGGTACGCGTCCAGCGGCCGACCGACCTCCTGTAAACCCCGCACGAACGCGGCGACGGACCCGACCGGCCGCGCAGCCGACGCGTGGACGAACAGGCCGAGCGCCAGCTGCGGTCGTTCGGCGGCACGGAGCTGGTCGGCGGCCAGGATCACCTGGTCATCGCTCAGGCGAGCCACGGTCGTGGCCACGACCCGTTCGGCGTCGTCGACGAGATGCGCGCCGGCGAGCGCCACCGTCAGCGCCACGAATTCAGCGACACCCGAGGTCGCGGACGCGGCGCGGACAATGACATCTTGGTGGACGGACGGCAGCCCCACCGAGGTCATCGCCCTGGCGAGCTGGACGATCCCGTCGGGACCAGCGTGAACCGCGACAGCCGCGTCGAGAAGCGTCGACAGGTGAGCCGGCTGCTCCAGGAGCTTCGCCAGGGCGGCGATGGCACCACTCGGCGCGCGGGCAACCGAACTCAACAGGACACTGACGTCGGGGGTGCGACCCACATCGACGAGTGCCTGAACCAGGCCGGCTACCTCCGCCGGCCCACGCCTGGCGGCCGCGGCGATAACCCGTTCCGCAAGCTCGTGGTTCTCGTCGCGTCGCAACCGCTCGACGAGGGAGGCGATCTCCTGGCCGTCGCGGGAGGCAGCGACAGCCTCGATCAACGCCAGCCCGGTCCCCGGATCGGTCGCGAGAAGCTCCGTCAGGGTCCTCGCGAGTTGGGGCGGCGGCTGCCGGAGCATTGAGTCGGTCACACCGGAGGCCCGCGGTAGGCCGCCGACGCCGGCAGCGCCACGGCCATGTCGATTACGCACAAGGGTGAGGGAGCGACCGTCGTTGCGGGCCCGCTGCTGCGGCACCGGCCTCCCCTTCGCCTCCAGCCCCCGGCGGACGTGCCAGTACAGGGTGTCCAGATCAATCAGGTCCGACCCGTCCGGAACCCCATGGCTGAACGCGTTGAGCAACTCCCCGGTGAACGCCGTGAACTCCTCCCCGATCGGGGCCAGAGCACGCTTCGTCTCCGCCGACGCCGTCAGCAGGTAAGTCCCCTCGATCCGAGCCTGGTCGGCCATGTCCGTCGACCCGCCCATGCCACCGACCAGGGCCTGGCCGCTGTAACAGCAGTCAAGGATGACGACCTTGCCGGGACAACTCGCGGTGTCTATCACCTCCCGCCGCACGTCGTCGTAACGAACCGACTTGTACAAGCGCTGCTCATCCGACCTGCGCAGTGCCAGATAGAGGTCCGACGTACGCGGATCCAGCAGACCATGACCCGAAAAGTAGACGAGCAGCGTGTCGGTCGCGTCTCTCGCTGCTTCGTGCACCGCTTCCAACACCACGTCCGGGCTTTCCGGATCACTCAGCACCACACAATTCTGTGGAGGCAGCCCCCAGAGGTCAGGTTCGACCAGCAGCGCCGAGAGCCGGTCCAGGTTGTTGGTGATCGCGGGAAGCGGATCAAGGTTCGCGTAATCGGCACAGCCGACAAGGACTGCGCGGGAGCCATGCGGGTCAGGCAGCCCCATCGAGGCGCCCCGTCCCCGCCGCCGGTGCCGCATCAGCGACACCCGACCCGGCGGCCTGACTCGACAGGATGACGAGAACCTTCGCGATCGTCTCAGGCGACGCGTCGGTGATGGTCACGGATCCCGTGTCACCCGAGACTGTCAACCCAGGTGCCTTACGGCGGGACATCCGCCAGGCGTCGTAGGCCAAGAGCACGGCCGCGATGGCTTCGGCGTGGGTGAGCAGGACGCTTATGGTGTCGAAGGCGCCCATGCTCCCGTCACCCGCGGAGGTACCCGGGGTGACCTTCGCGACGCGCCTCACGTCCGGATCCCTGTTCAACCAGTGGAGCAGCGCTCCAATCACGTCGTCAGACGTCTCCTGCGTTGCGCTGAGCGTGATTCGCACCGCCACTCCCATCATCGGCTTGGGCCTGATGCCACTCCCAACGGCGGAGCATAGTGACGGTGCGTGGCGACACACATCCTCCACGCACAGACTCAAACCGACCGATGCGTATCTCTAGACGGTCCGACCGTCTCACCGACAAATCGACAGGACCGGAACTGCTACGAACGTCTACTTGTTCCTCACGCATGGTCGGATCATGGACACTGACGTCGCTGCGCCTGTCCCACGCGATCGACAACGCCCGTCTTCCAGGGCAGTCAAGCCGGAAGCTCGTCGCCTGGTGAGCTGACCTGGCAACCCACGCCGCACAACCCACCGCAGCGGGTCAACCGATCAATCCCGTGCACGAGGGTGGTGCCGATCCCAGCGCCTACCTTGACGATGAAGAACTCCGTCACCTTCCGAGATCGTCAGACGATGAGGAAATCGGCCGGTTCGCCGCGCTCTTCGTGGACCCCCCGAAGTTCGGACGGGTTCGAGGAGGACTCGACCCCGGACGCGGGCGAGTTCGCCACCCAGGCGGGGCTGACCCTGGAATGTTCCCGTCAGGAGACGTGGTCGTCGTAGATGGCCCTTTCCCGGAAGCCCGGCAGTGCGGGATTTGGGGGTGACACATGGGTCGGATACCAGATGCCGATACTCCTGCTCGCAGACGAACTCGCCGTAGCGTTCACCGCCGCCAGTGTGCAGCCGCTCGTTGTCGATGCCATCAGCAGCGCGACCCAGGGCTGTCGACGAAGTCCTTGGCGCTGCGGCGCGGGTTGCCTGACCGGAGGACGCTGACGCCTCGATGCCAACCCGCGACTGAGCGGGGAGACGGAGGCGTGTTGGGCACCCGTCGACCAGGCAACCGACATCCTCGCCGAGCACGCCCTGACCCTGACCAATCACCTGCCCGCGATCCGCGGCAGCCAACGTCCGCCCGGCGTTGACGGGCGGACGGAAGAGCTCCGAATGTGGTCGTTGACGTGTTTGCGGTGGCGGAGGGAGTCGGGATGTGCGGGCCCAGCGCCGGGCGGGGGCGACTTGTAACGGCGCTGGGCGGTCCGTTCGAGGACGAGCCGGCCCCGGGCCGGGGTAGGACAACCCGGTTTGGTTGCCGGCCTAGTTGACGGCTTTGGCGAGGGTGTCGGCCACGGCGGCGCGGGTGGGGTCGGGGTTGGCCCAGGACCAGTTGGGGTGGGCGCGGTTGGTGAGGAGGGCGAGGACGAGTTTGCGGTTGGGGTCGACGACGAGGGATGGTCCGGCGAATCCGGTGTGGCCGAAGGTGCGGGCGCTGGAGAGTCGGCCCATGAACCAGGGTTGGTTGAGTACGACGCCGAGGCCGTGTGCGGAGGTGCGGTTGGGGCGTTCGGGGTCGATGGCGGGTTTGCCGCCGTTGGCGTTTTCCAGCATTCGGCGGACGGTGGCCTCGGCGAGGATGCGTTTGCCCTGGTAGGTGCCGCCGCCCAGGAGTAGCTGTCCGATCGCGGCGAGGTCGGCGGCGGTGGCGAAGATGCCGGCGTGGCCGGCGATGCCGCCGAGGTGGTTGGCGACGTCGTCGTGGACGGTGCCGCGCAGGAGGCCGCGGGAGGAGCGGGCGTCGGTGGCGACGAGGCGGGTCTTCTTCGCGTCGGTGGAGAGCCAGGTGTTGGGGGTGAAGCCGGTGTCCCTGAGGCCGAGTGGGCCGGTGAGGTTGGTTTTGAGTGCCTGGTCGAGGCGCTGTCCGGTGACCTTTTCCACGATTTTTCCGGCGAGCATGAGGCCGACGCTGGAGTAGCGGAAGGTGTCGCCGGGGGTGGCGCCGGAGACGAGTGGGGTGGTCAGGACGGCGTTCCAGCGGGCGGTGTTGTCGGGCAGGCCGGTGACTTTGGCGCCGACGGGGAGTCCGGCGGTGTGGGTGAGGAGCATGGCGACGGTGACGGCGTTCTTGCCGGTGCCGGTGAATTCGGGGAGGTATTCGGCGACCGGGGCGTCGAGGTTGACCTTGCCTTTGTCGACCTGTTGGAGGAGCAGGATCGCGGTGTAGACCTTGGTGACCGAGGCGAGGTCGAAGATGGAGTCGGGGCGCATCGGTACCCGTTGGGCGGCGGGGAGGAGTTTCGGGCCGGCGTTGTAGCGCAGTGCTTCGCCGACGGCGGTGTGGACGGTGGTCTTGCCGTTGACCAGGACGAGGGCGACCGCGCCGGGGAAGCCTGCGTGTTGCAGGGTCTGTGGGGTCGCGGGGAGGTAGCGCTGGAGGACCTTGGTGACCTCGGCGGCGTACGGGGCCTGGTTCGCCGTACTGGCGGTGGCGCCCGGGGTGGCGGTGGCGCCGGGTGAGCCGCTCGGTGCGGAGCCCAGCTTCGCGGTGTTGCCGGCCGCGTCGGTAGCGCTGACGGCACCGGCCGGATCGGTCGATCCGGTCCAGGCCGGGGCGTTACCGGTGCCGTCGCCGCGACCGCAGCCGGTCAGGGTGGTGATGGCTGCGGCGAGTCCGGCGCCGAGCAGCGTACGACGAGCGACATACATGGCGGTGATGATGGCAGCCGGCCAGGGATCGACGCTAACCAGGTGGCATTCCCTGACCGGAGGCTGAGTTAAGCCTGTGACGGGTGCCACATTACGAACGTACGGTGATCAGGGCGCGAGCGCATCGTCCGTTTTGGAGGGTAAGCGTGTGATGACTCTCTGACGATGGTGTGACGGAGTGTATGGCTCACAGGGAACTATCAGTTTGTATTGAGCTAGTCAAGATCTTGAATCCGTTGTGATGATCTCCGTACTCTCCGCTGGCTGTTTGGCATGTTCCGGCGGGGAGGACATTGTGGCGACTCAGGCTTGGCCTTCGAGTGTGTTCACCAGGTTGACGCGGGGTCGCGTGGTGGCGTGGGCACACCGGTTGGCGATGGTGCTGATCCTGGTGTTGGTCGCGACGTTGTCGGATGTGCCGGCCCGGCCGGTCCCGCCGGCGCAGGCCGCACCGGCGACCGCCGCCCCGGCCCCCAAGCCGACGTGTCCCGATGACCGTCCGGATGAGGTTTCGGCGGCGGTCGCGGCGAAGCTGTGCGGTTCGCGGGTGGAGATCGCGGGTCGGCGTACGGAGTCGACGCAGGTCTTCGCGAACGTCGACGGCACGCTGACCGAGGAGCAGTCGCTCGCCCCGGTGCGGGTGCGTAACGGTGAGCAGTGGGTGCCGGTCGACCTGACCCTGCAGGGCCGGGGTGACGGCACGATCGCCCCGATCGCCCACCCCCGGGGCCTGGTCTTCTCCGGCGCCGCCCCGACCACTGGTGAGCACGAGGTCGCCTCGCTCGGCACGGGGGACGAGAAGGTCGGACTGGCCTGGACGGGCACCCTGCCACAGCCGGTCCTGTCCGGCCGGACGATCACCTACCCGGACGTGCTGCCCAGCGTCGACCTGGTCTTCCACGCCCACTCCACCGGCTACGAGCAGCACTTCGTGGT
This sequence comes from Micromonospora sp. NPDC004704, assembly GCF_053601675.1. Lineage (NCBI taxonomy): Bacteria > Bacillati > Actinomycetota > Actinomycetes > Micromonosporales > Micromonosporaceae > Micromonospora > Micromonospora sp. NPDC004704. The sequence continues at coordinate 7,401 of NZ_JBSGCD010000030.1, forward strand.
CAAGGAACGGGCCGGCCTGGCGCAGGTCAAGAAGCTGACCCTGCCGATGCGGACGGGCAAACTCACCGCGGCCGGTGACGGCATGGGTGGTCTGCTGTTCAAGGACAAGTCGGGCCGGCAGGTCAGCCAGGCGCAAACGCCGATCATGTGGGACGCGAAGGTCGGAACCATCTCGGGGGAGCATCTCAACCGGGCCCCGGTCGGGCTGCGGACGGTGGCACAGGGCGCCGGTCGTACGGTGATGGAGCTGACGCCGGACGCGAAGTTCCTGGCCCGTGAGGACCTGACGTTCCCGGTCACGATCGACCCGCCCGCGTCGCTGCCGGTGGCGTTCGACGCGTTCGTGCAGAACAGCTTCAGCAGTGACCAGTCGGGTGCGAGCGAGTTGAAGCTCGGCCACGTCAACGATGGCGGGTCGTTCACGGCCCGGTCGTACCTGCGGTTCGCCACGACGGACCTGATCGGTAGCCGGGTCATCAGCGCGAAGTTGAAATTGTGGAACTTCCACTCGTATTCGTGTGAGCCGGCGCAGTGGGAGGCGTGGCGGACCACCTTCGTCGACTCGTCGGTGCGGTGGACGAACCAGCCGGTGGCGCAGGAGCGGGTGGGCGTCTCGTCGGAGACCCGGGGTTACAGCTCGTCGTGTGGTGACGCGTGGGTGTACATCGAGGTTGGTAAGGCTCTGCAGTTCAGCGCGGATGGTGGATGGCACACCGCGAATGTGATGTTGCGGGCGACCACCGAGACGTGGAACGGTTCCTGGAAGAGGTTCGACTCTTCCGAGGGCGCGCACCCGCCGTCGGTGTCGATCACGTACAACGCCGCTCCGGTCGCGCCGGGGTCGGTCGCGGTGGCGCCGTGTTACACCGCGTGTGGCTGGGCCGGGCGTACGTCCTCACCCCGTCCGACCTTGTCGGCGAAGCTGGCCGACGCGAACGCGGGCCAGACGCTGCAGGCCGAGTTCGTGGTCCGGAACAAGAACACCCAGGCGGTCGTCGCGTCCTCGACCATGCTGTCGGGTAACCCGGCGTGGACGAACGGGTCAACCGCTTCGTGGCAGGTCCCGGTCGACCTGGCCAGCGGCGAGTACGAGTGGCAGGTGCGGGCCAAGGACTCGTGGAACTACGGCCCGTACACGGTGTGGGTACCGCTGACCGTGGACACGGACAGACCATTGGTGCCGTTCGTCTCCGCCGCCGTGTACCTCAATGACGGGCAGCCGCACGGTGGGGCGTCCGCCCCGGACACGTTTACCTTCACCCCCGCGTCCGGCACCAACGATCTCGCCGCGTACGTGTACCGGTTCGACTACGACACGGCGGCCACGACAACCGCGGCGACCGGTCCTCTGTCGGTGTCGTTGAGCCCGCGTGACGGGCATCGGACGTTGACGGTGCAGGCCAAGGACTCGGCCGGGAACCTGTCCAACCCGAATTTGTACGTCTTCGAGGCCGGAAGCGCCGCCCTGGCGCAACCGTTGCCCGGGGCGACGATCGTCAAGCGGACCAAACTTCAGATCACCACCCCGGTCGCCGGTTACACCCGGGGTTACTTCGAGTACCGGCGGGGTCCCGGTGCGGCGACGTTGCCGGTGCCGTCGGCGAACCTGACCTCGGCCACCGGCGCGCAGATCCTCGCGACCACCGCCAGCCCGGTCAGCCTCTCCGCGCTGGGCGGTTACGCGGTGTGGAACGCCACCGACACCCTTGGCCTGGTCGGCGGGGTGGTCGAGGTCCGTGCCCAGCTCTACACCGCGACCGGTACGACCCCGGCGTACACGGTGCCGTGGGTCCGGGTCACCGTCGACTCCAGCGGCGATGGAGCTGCGGATGACGAGGCGGGTCCGGGGTCGGTGAACCTGCTCACCGGTGACTACTCGCTGTCCTCCAGCGACGCCGACGACCTTGGGCTCAGTGTGTCCCGGGCGGCGTCGTCCCGCAGCTACCGGGACGGGTTCCAGCCGATGGCGCAGCGCTTGACGGCGAACCAGCAGCAAGTCTCCACCGACCTGACCGGGTTCACCGTCCCGGGAACGTCCTCGGCGGTGCGCTCCACCGCGTTGGGGCAGGGGGAGACGACCCCGGTCGACTCGATCGAGATCACGCCGGTGAACTCCGCCGCCGGTGACACGTACGTCACGGTCGGCGGTGACTACGGTGGCGGGCTGCGGCTGAACATGACCGCCGGCAAGACGTACCGGATGACGGGTTGGATCTACGTCCCGGCCGCGACCGGACTGGTCCCGACGGACACCCAGCGCGGGCTGCGGATCGTGGGCTACTACAACGCGAACGGCTCCTACACCACCACGTCCTCGAAGATGGCCGCCTACCTCGACGGATGGCAGGAACTGTCCGTCGACATGACCGTCCCGGTCGGCGCGACGGAGGCGTTCTTCCGCCTCTACAACGGCATGCAGGGCGGCTCCGGCCGCAAGGTCTACTGGGACAACCTCTCCTTCACGGAGATCGTGGCCCCGTTCGGACCGGCCTGGACCGGTGGCGCCACCGGTGGCGCGGCGGACGTCGACTACACCACTGTTACCTTCCCGGAACCGTCCCTGGCCCAGGTCAACACGATCGGCGGCGGGTGGATCACCTTCGCGAAGAACCCCGACGGGGTCACCTTCACCCCCGAGCCGGGCTCCGAGGGCCTCGTCCTGAGCAAGGTCGGCACCACCTCGTACCGGCTGTCGGAGATCGACGGCACCACCACCGAGTTCACCTCGCAGGGTGCGACGTGGGCGGCAACCTCATCGTGGACCCCGGAGTCGAACACGACGACCCGGTACGTCTACGACACCGCCGGCAGCCGGCTGCTCCTGCAGAAGGTGATCAACCCGGCCGAGCCGGGCGTCGACGACGCGAACCACTGCACGACCGCGACCCCTGCCCGGGGCTGCGAGGTACTTGAGTACGTCTACGCCACCGCCACCACTTCCGGGCTGTCCCAGACCGTGTTCGGTGAATATGTCGACCGGGTGTCGCAGGTGAAGCTCTGGGCCTGGGACCCCGGCACCTCCACGACGGCCTCCACCGTCGTGGCCCGCTACACCTACGACAACCTCGGCCAGTTGCGCGAGGTGTGGGACCCGCGGGTCACCCCGGCGTTGAAGACGACCTACGAGTACGGCAACGGGCGGGTCACGAAGGTCAACCCGGCCGGTGAGCTGCCGTGGATGTTCGACTACGGCAACCCCGACGTCGACACCGCCGCCCTGCGGTGGAACCTTGACGAGGGCTCCGGCACCAGCATCGCCGACGCCTCCGGCAGTGGCCGTACCGGCGCCGTCGCCAGCGGTGTCGGCTGGGGCCAGGGCAACGACCCCGACGACCCCGCCGATCGGGCCGCGACCTTCACCGCCGGCGCCAGCCAGCAGATCAGCGTCGCGGGCACCGCCCTGTCCAACACCTCGTCGTACACTGTTTCGGCCTGGGTCCGGCTGAACAACAAGGACGGCAACCGCACCGCCGTGTCCAAGGACGGGGCCAGTACCAGCGGTTTCTTCCTTAACTACGTCAAGGACACCGACCGGTGGGCGTTTTCCCGGGTCAGCGCGGACAACACCAGCGCCACCCCGGTCCGAGCCAGCTCCGACAACGGAACCGTCGCCGGACAGTGGACCCATCTCACCGGCGTCTACGACACCGCCGCCGGGCAGATGAAGTTGTACGTCAACGGCGTACAACAGTCCTCGACCGCCGCGACCGGCGGCTGGAACGCCTCCGGTAACTACGTCATCGGCCGGGCGAAGTGGGCCGGCGCCGCCGCGAACGTCTGGGACGGTGACATCGACGACGTCCGGGTCTACGGCAAGGCCCTCAACGCCGACCAGGTCGCCGACCTCGCCACCGACGAGAACCCCGGCCGGCTCCTCAAGGTCCGCCGCGCCGCTCTGCAACAGGGCTCCAAGACCGCCACCGACGGTGAACTCGCCACGAACATCGTCTACAACGTCCCGCTCACCCAGGCCAACGGCGGCCCGCACAACCTCAACGCCACCACGGCCGCGACCTGGGGACAGCTCGACCTGCCCACCGACGCCACCGCGGTGTTCGGGCCCGAGGACAACCCCGGCCGCAACAGCGCCGTCCCCACCTCACCCGGCACCGGCGGCTACACCTACGCCACCATCCACTACCTCGGCGCCAGTGGAAGAGAGGTCAACACCGCCACCCCCGGCGGCCACATCGACACCCAGGAGTACGACCGGTTCGGCAACGTCATCCGCACCCTGCAAGCCACCGACCGGGAACTCGCCCTCGGCACACTCCCCAACGCATCCACTTACCTGGCCGAACTCGGCCTGGCGACCACCGACAGCGTTAACCGGGCCCTGGCCCTGTCGACCGTCAACAAGTACTCCACGGACGGCATCGACCTGATCGATACGGTCGGCCCGACCGTCACCATGGTCCTGGAAAACCCCGTCGCCGACCCCGACGGCACGGGACCGCTGACCGCGCTCACCGCCGGTATGACCGTGATCGGTCGCAACCACGCGGTCAACGTCTACGACGAGGGCAAACCCGACGGCGCCACCTACCACCTCGTCACCACGGAAAGCGAAGGCGCCCAGATCGTCGGCTACCCCGACGCCGACGTACGGGTCAGCAAGAACGGCTACAACGCCGAACACGGCGGTGTCTCCGGGTGGACGCTGAAAACAGCGACAAAGGTGATCGCCGACGCCGGACCCGGCGGGCAAAACCTCACCGCGTACGCGGTGCACAACGCCGCCGGCCGGGTCCTCAAATCCTGGGGCATCGGCTCCACGGGCTCCGACGCGATGGCCCGCGAGATCATCTACTACACCGCAGGCACCAACACCCAGGACACCGCGTGCGGCAACAAACCCGAATGGTCCGGCGAACCCTGTGTGACCCGCGCCGCCGGCGCCGTCACCGACCACGACCCCGCCCGCATGACCACCAACCTGCCCGTACGCCGCGTCACGGAGTACACCCGGTACGGCGACGAGGCCGTCGTCACCGAAACCGCCGCCGGCAAGACCCGGACCACCACCACCCTGTACGACGCCGCGACGCGGGTGACCAGCGCCGTCATCACCTCCGACGAGGGCGCGGCCGTTGGTGCGGTGACCACCGCCTACAGCTCGACCTCCGGTGACGTCACCCAGACCACCATGGGCGGGTCGACCATCACCCGCGAGTACGACCTCCTCGGCCGACTCGCCTCCTACACCGACGCCGACGGCGGCACCACCGTCAACGAGTTCGACCGTTACGGCAAGGCGTCGAAGGTCACCGACCCCACCGGCCAGTCCACCTTCACCTACGACCGGGTCGCCGAACCACGGGGTCTGCTCACCTCCGTCACCGACAACATCGCCGGCACCTTCACCGCCAAGTACTCACCCGACGGGCAACTCACCGAACTCGGCTACCCAGGCGGATTGACCCGCAAGGACCGGCTCGACGCGAACCTGCAACCCGTCGAACGCACCTACACCCGCGACTCCGACGGCGTAGTCATCTACTCCGAGTCCGGCGTGGAAAACACCGCCGGGCAGACGGTGAACCACACCTACACCGGCGGCAGCAAGACCTACAACTACGACCGGATCGGCCGGCTGACCAAGACCCGCCACGACAGTGCGATCACCGCCGGCTGCGTCACCCGCACCTACACCTACGACAACCGCACCAACCGCACCAACAGCTCCACCTTCGACCCCGCCACCGACGGCAATTGCGACGAGGACGCCGCCGATGCGTCGGCGAACCACACCTACGACACCGCCGACCGGCTCACCGACACCGGGTACGTCTACGACGCCTTCGGCCGCACCACAGCGTTGCCGGGCGGACTGACCAACACCTACTACGCCAACGATCTCATCCAACGCCAGCAGCTCGGCGACTCCCGCCAGACCTGGACCCTCGACCCAGCACACCGATTCCGCGCCTTCACCACCGAAACCCTCGTCGACGGCGCATGGGTCAACGCCTCCTCCAAACTCAACCACTACGGCGATGACTCCGACGAGGTCCGTTGGATCATCGAGGACACCACTCTCGGCGAAATCACGCGTAACGTCTCCGGCCCGGATGGAGACCTCGCCGCCACTACCAGCGTCACGGGCGATGTGCGTCTGCAACTAACCAACCTCCACGGCGACGTCGCCGCCACCATCGACCCAGCGTTCACCGAACCAGAACTGTTCGACTACGACGAGTTCGGCATCCCTATGGCCGGCCAATCGGACCAACGCTACGGCTGGCTCGGCGGCAAACAACGCTCCGGCGAAGCCATGGGCGACGTCATCCTCATGGGCGTACGCCTCTACAGCCCCGCCCTCGGACGCTTCCTCCAGGTCGACCCCGTCGACGGCGGCAATGCCACCGCCTACGACTACTGCGCCGGCGACCCCGTCAACTGCACCGACCTCGACGGCAAATTCGGCTGGGGCAGCATCAAGAAGGGCCTCTCCAAGGTCGCCAAGGTCGCCTCCTACGCCTCCATGATCCCCGGACCCATCGGAACCATCGCCGGCGTCGTCTCCGCCGTCTCCTACGCCGCCACCGGCAACTGGAAAGAAGCCGCTTGGGCCATCGGCGGAGCAGCCGCCGCAGTCGTCGGCGCCGGAGCGGCAGTTAAAGGTGCGAGAGTAGCCGCCAGCGCAGCCCGAGCTGCAGCCAAGGCGCGCAAAGCCTCTGCGGCACGGAAGCTGGCGCGGGCCGGAGCGTCCTGTGCGCGGCGGCCAAATTCCTTCGGACCCGAGACGCCGGTACTGATGGCTGACGGGTCTTACCTACCAATCTCCGCTATTCGGGTCGGCGATGTAGTGGCCGCCAGCGTGCCCGAGACGGGCACTGTGGTTGCGATGCCCGTGCTAGATGTAATCGTTGGCCAGGGTACGAAACACATTGTCGAGATCGATACCGGCGACGATGGCGATCGCCTGCTTCGTGCTACTGCCCAACACCCCTTTTGGGTTGTTGGACAGGGTTGGACAAACGCCGTAGATATCGACCAAGAAGACAATCTGGTTTCGGTGGATGGCGAGCTTGTCGAAGTTCGATCGGTTGCTGACCGTGGTTGGATCACAGGTGAGATGGTCTACAACCTCACGGTCGGTGGGTTGCATACCTTCTTCGTCTTGGCGGGTGATCATGACGTCCTTGTGCATAATTGCAACAAAAAGCAAGGCGTCTATATGTTTGCTGACGCATGGAATAAAGGCAAAATTTACGTGGGTAAGGCCGGGAACTTCAACGTTCGCTTGGGATACTGGAAGCGAAAGGGTCGGATCAAGGGTAAGGCAACGTGCATCCATGTTTGCGGCAAATCAGATGACGTGGAGATCGCCGAACATATTTGGATGCAAAGAATCCGTCGTCGTGGTGGAAAACTCAGCAACCAGATCGCTTCGACGGGCAAGGCTAAGTTTCTCGCAAGGACCTACAGGCAGCTTCGCCTCTTCTGATTCTATCGAGGCAGCATGGTGGGCTCGTGTTTGAAGCGATCCCGCTGGGTGCGGAGTGGTGAAACTGGTAGACTTGTGAGAAAGTGAGAAGTATGGAGATTGTCGTTCGAGGTCGTTGGCATGAGGAGCACGAGCGCGAACTGGCGCGGCAACCAGACGCTGGACTGGTTATGAGCCATGCCTCCGGGTTTAGTCGAAGTAAAGGGTCCCTCGCCTTCTTGGATGAAGTCGGGCCGGTTAGTAGGATTCGCGCCTTGATAAAGGATCCTGTCGATCTGGGCCCGATCCTTCGTAAGCAATCACTGCAATCGCTGCAACTGGTGCTCGCCAAAAAGACGAAGATTGACCTCGCAGGCCTTACTGGCCTTCGTTCCCTTTCTGTGGATGGGGTAAATCAGGTAGTAGGACTTGAGCGACTTGCGTCATTGGAGGATTTGATAACTCCTGCGGCGCTGTTAGATGTCGGGGGGGCCTACCTTCGAAAGCTGCGTCGACTGTCGTTACTTGATGCCAGGCAGCTAGATAGCCTGATGTTTCTGGCTAATGCTGCTCGCTTGACTGACTTGGAAGTCCATGGTGCAGGGTCAGACCTGGATCTGGCCGGAGTGGGTGCGGGTAAACTGGCGAGCGTGACGTTTTCTGACTGTAATGGCGTGGTCGATTGGCGTCCGCTATTTGTGCAAGGTGGAATTGATCGTATAGTCCTTGAAAACTGTGGCTACATAAACCTATCGGCTGCAGAAATCGGAAGATCTACCGCGTCGGTGGTTCATATGATCGGTGAGACCTGGACTGCCGATATGAAGGTGGTCAGGCGGGGCGGGGTGCTCAGAGACCCGCAAGGAGAGTGGCCATTCCATAGCCCACTCTCCTTGCGGGAATTCTGGCGTCTGATTGGCGCTCACTTGACGTATTTGAGCGAAGAGACCGTTGGTAATTTGATAGCTGATCTCTCCTTAGGGCCAGTCCGTCGCATTTTGGGATTCGCGGATCGCCTAGCGGAAGCAGTTTATGAACTCGATACTGCTGACCTTTTTGAACAACCAGTGTACTCGCAAGAGGGAGGTGGTCCGTTTGTGCTGACGGACGACGGTTTCATGGACTTTCGCTACGATATTGTGGCGAATGGGGAGACGATATATGGGAGAGTGAAGAGAGATTCGCTTGCAGCGACCGAATTAATGGCCAGGCCCGCCGCTGAAAATTTGCTCGATGTCGCTGATCGGGCATACAGAAGCTTTTCGGGTCAATCATATCTCCATAACCCCCTGCACGAGGTCGCGACCGGATCGAATCACTCGGGATGGCCCGAAAGGGTAACTAATTAGGTTGTTAGCTGACTTCGGGCGTCCATGGGCGTCCGGCGGCGAGGCGGATCAGGGCATCGAGTTGGTTGATGCCATGTTTGGTGGTGGTGGCGAGGTAGGAGCGGATAGCGCAGAGCTGTTCCGCGCTGGTGAGGGTAGGCATACAGCCGGAGATCTTCTGTCGGAGCTCCACCATCCGGATCTGTGCTCGCTGGCGTTGTTGTCGAACGGACATCGCCGAGGGTCACAGGCGGCGCCGGCGTGAGCCGGTCCACGGTGAACACGGCCGCGATCAGATCGACTCCTTCGTGCGCTCCGACTCGTGGTCGTCGTGGTTGCCACGGTTGATGGGATCACGTCGGCGTTGTCGGACGCCTGGGCCAGCGGTCAGCGGCCGCAGTCGCACCGCGGCGGCGCTGGTCGTCCTCGGGCGAGTCGGCGGAGCATCAGGCTGATCATCACCCAGCGAGTCACGGCTTCGGAGGAAGCGGGTGCCATTCGTAGTCCACATGAGTCGACGGTGGGCGGTTAGCCGGGCCAGAGACCGCTCAACTGCCAGCACCACCCGCTGGTCAGCCGGCACGGTGACGCGCTCGCCGCGTTCGACCTGCCGGCCGCCCCGCCACCACCGGTGAGACGGGCAAGCTGCGCGAGGCGAACCGAGCGGTCAGGACCCCGTTCCGTTCGGCCCCGCTCCGGGCGGACCGGTCCCCTGCTCGAGGAGAGCGTCGGCCGTGCGCCAGCGGTTGACGGCATAGCTGAGGTAGTTCAGGACGGCGTCCTCGTGAGTAGGCGCGGTGTCGGACGCGAGCAGCGAGGCAGCGGCGAGGAGCATGCTCCGCTGCGGGCCGTCGCCGATGGCGCCCCGGAGCGCCGGATACTGCATCAGCAGCTCGGGATGGGCGGCGGCGATCCGAACCAGGTCCTGGCTGAGGTCGACCAGGTGGCGATGCCGCTGGTCGAGCACCATGCGTACCAGCGAGCTGACCATGGCGACCGGAAGTTGCCGGGTGAATCGGGCGAGGACGTTGGCCAGCAGCGCCAGCGCCGGAGCGGTGAGCGCGACGCCGGAGATTTGGGAGAGGGTGAAGAGTTCGGTGAACCATTCCCTGACCTCGTTGGTCATCTCGTCATTGGTGGTCGGGGTGATGGCGAGCATCATGAGCGCTTCGACCTCTGGTCCGGAGCCCAGCGAGTCGAGGGCGTACTGGCCCAGACGCAGCCGGATGCCCCGCGCGGGATCACCGAGCAGGCGGGCCTCCGCCATCTCGGCGAGCAGCTCGGGGTCGTGGCTGAGCCCGACGTCGCCGTTGCTGGGAGACTGCCGGAGCAGCAGGGTGGCACCGTCGGGAGTCGTGGTGAGGACACGCACGATGATCTGCCAGCTCTCGTCGTCGAGCCCGGCCCGCCACAGCCGCAACGTACGCCTGCGCCACTCGTGCGCCGAAGCTTCCGGGCCGACGACGGCACCGATGTCGACGGCGCCCGTGAGGCCGGCCCGCAGCATCACCAGGTTGGCGTTGTAGACGGCGAGGTGCGTGACGGCGTCTGCCACCGAGGGGTGGTAGCGCTCGGAACGAACCGCCTGCATACGGGTGCTGTGTTCGATGAGCGCGTGCAGGGTGTCGACCATGGGCGCGGCGTCCTGTCGCGGCATGGCGGCGTGCAGCTGCTCGGCGAAGGTGAGAATGGACCGGCGCTTCACGAAGGGCTGGTGCGACAGCAGGGTACGTAACAGAGTGCTCGCCTCGTCGAGGGTGTCGCGTCGGGACGCCTGGCGGCGCCGGGCGACATCGCCGAGAAGTTCGAGAGAGGTGGCCGCCACCAGATACTCGCCGAACGTGGCGTGCAGGAACTCGTAGCTGCTCCGCTGGGACTCCTGGTTGTGGTTGCGCGCCTCGGCGCTGTGGATGAAGAAGAACTGCCCGATCACACGCTGCGAGTGGCTCAGCGGCGCCTCGATGCTGCCCTCCGGATCCGGCCGGCCATCGACGGCCAGCGCGTCGAAATCACGGTCGAGTTCGCGGCCGGTGACGTGCTGACGACCCCGGTTGAACATCCCGAACGCGGCGACCCCGAGATACCAGAGCCGTTCGGCTATGGCGTGGTCGTCGATCGCCCGGGGATCGTCGGTCTTGGCGAGTTCGCGGCGGATGAAGTTGTCGAGCAGGCGCTGATACAGCATGGCGGTCGAGAGGATCTCGTCGCTCGGATCCGGCACCTCCGGATCGGCGGCGTAGAGGGCGAGCATCAGGAGCAGCAGCGGATGCGCCGCCAGGTCGAAATGGCGGAGCGCCGAGCCGAGCGTCAACGCCCGAAACGTCCCGCCGGCCTCGCCGGCCGCGTTCGCCCGCCGCCACGCGGCAAGCCAGCTCCCAATCTGGCCCTTGTCGAAGTCGGCGAGTTTGACCATGAGACAGCCGTCCGGGATGTGCGCCCGATCGGCGACGATGGTCCGAGTGGTGACGATGACCGCGACCGGAGTGCCCAGCTCGGCCTCCCGCTGCTGGAACGCCGCCACCAACTCCAGATAGTTCGACTGGGAGACATTGGTCGCCTGCATCAGTTCGTCCAGGCCGTCGAGCAGCACCACCCGGACCACATCGCGACTCTGTCGGGTCAGTTCCGTCCAGGAGACGCGGTCGTGCGTGTCGGCGGCCAGCGCCTGCTCGATCTGCCGATGAATCGGCGCGCCCGCGTCGACCCGCCGCAGCGGGACCCGGACCACGGTGAACGTGCTGTCCGGCAGCCAGCCGGCCAGAAACTTCATCAGCAGCGACTTGCCAGCGCCCGGATGACCCAGCACCAGCATCGGCAGCCTGGTGCTGTGCGGTGAACACAGGTGCGCGGTGAAGAGGTCGAACAGGTCACGGCGAACCGGCTGGCGCGTCCACCAGTCCTCCTTGGCAGGTGTGGCGGACGGGCCGGCCAGCGCCACCTGGAAACTGGGCACGACGTAGCAGTCGCGCAGGTCCGGGAACACCAGACGGTCGACGTGCTCGAGGGCCCCGTTGGAGATCACCGGCCGCTGCAGTACGGCCTGGTTCAGCCCGGCGAGCAGGGTCCGCTCAGTCTCCTCGTGCCGTGTACCGGTGGCGGCGATGAGCTCCCGGAGCTCCCGCAACTGCCGGTCCTGGGCTCCCAGAGCGGCCAGCACCTCCATCTCGGCCGCCCCGACCACCACCCGGGTCGCGTGGTGCTCACCCAACTGCACCCACATCCGGAACTCCGGCGCAGCCCGCATCAGGTTCCGGTAGTCGGCCTCATAGCGTTCGAGGGCACCCGCGACGAGTCCCGCGACGAAGCCCTCTTGCAGCTCGCCGACCCACCCGATTTCGTGCCAGACGCGTAGGCCGTCCAGAAAACGCAACGTCGACCTGCACAACTCCTCAAGAAACCGCCGCACGTTCGCACTGTTCTCGTGGAAGCCGCAGTAGGCGTACGGCATCGGCACGTCGGCATCGACGATGCGATCCAGCAGGTGCGCGTCCGCCTGGCTGCGCTGGGCGGTCAACGCCGCCCTCTCCTGCCGGGTCAGGGCCAGCCGCCGGTAGTTGGCCGGGCCGACCCGTTCCCGCAGCACGTCGAAGAACGCCGAGACGACGATGATGCTGTGCGCGGCGGTGATCAATTGGTGTCGCTGGTAGCCGCTCGTGCCGAGCAACCTGTCGTGGCACCGGTCCAGGAGGTCGCGGATCAGGCCGCGGGCCTCCATTTTGGCGTCGACCAACCCGAGCATCGACATCGTGCCGTTGACCGACGGGCTTGCCAGGATCAGACCCCCCAGCAGCCGGTCGACGGACTCCAAGACCGGTCGCTCATGCACCCCAAGGACCGACAAAGCACCGCGGAACGTCAGCGCCGGATCGATGTGCAACCGCGTCTCACCACCCTCTCCATCGCCGGCCCGATGCTACGACCCGGCCGCACAGACTCGAAGACTCCAGGACGGCGGCGGGGTCCGGACGCCGCCGTCCTGGTAGGCCTTGTCGACAAAGGTCACCCTCGCGATGGTCCATGCGAGTCGCCGCCTGGTCGGCACCGTGGATTTCCTCCCGCCGTATCGCGGGAACCTCCGCCGTCCGGCCGGCTGTGTGGCCCCTCAGTGGGTACGGCGCTTCGGTCGTGGCTTCCTGACCCGCTCCGTGGCCCGGAACGGTCGGCACCCAGACCGCTGAGCAGCGGCCCGCTCCGGCCTCGGCGCCGCGTCTGGCCGCTCACGCGCCGTGTCACGACCTTGGTCGACCTGTTGCCTAACTTCGGCACCCGGCCTCTGCGCGTCGAGGACGAGACGGGCGGTGGCTTCGGCTGCCTCGTGTTGGGTGTGCGGTAGCACGGCGGTGTAGGTGTCGGCGGTCATCCGCATGTTGGCATGCCCGAGCTGGTCCTGGACAGTTTTCATGTCCGCACCGGCGGCACGCGCGAGAGTCGCCGCCCCGTGCCGCAGGTCGTGCAGCCGGATCGGCGGCAACCCGGCCCGGTCGACCAGCAACCGCAGACGCTGGGTGAAGTAACCCGGGTGAACCGGTAACCCGTCGGGACTGGTGAACACGTACCCGCTGTCATGGCACACCTTCCCCACACCGGCCCGCCGCGCGCGTTGTTCTTGCTGCCGTTCACGATGCTGGCGTAGCACCTGCACGGTGTACCGGTCCAGGGCGACAACCCGGCGGCTCGCCTCGGACTTCGGCGGACCCTCGAACACGTCGTACCCGGCGGTGGTCCGCTGCCGCACCACCGACAACTGACCTGCGTGCAGGTCGACCTCGGCCCACCGCAGCCCGGCGGCCTCCCCGCGGCGCAGGCCCCGCAGGCCCATCAACCACCACATCGCGAACATGCCGTCGTCACGAACGTAGTCGAGGAACGCGGCGAGCTGGGTCGCCGTCCAGACCGCCACTCTCGGGCGCTCGCCGGTGGCTTCCCACTCGGCGACGCGGGACTCGGTCCACACCTGCGCCTGCGTCCGCTCCCGGGGCGGTAGCTCCACCCGTTGGGCGGGGTTGTCCTTGATCAGTCCGTCCCGAACCGCCCCGGTGAGCGCTGCCCGCAGGGTGGTGTGGACGTGCTGCAGGGTGCAGGCCGTCTGCGGTTGCCCGGATCGGTTTCGGGTGACGGCGAGCTCGGCGAACGCGGCGTTGAGCTGCCGGGAGTTCAGGTCACCCAGGATTAGTTGCCCGATGTGCGGGATCAGGAAGTGCTCGATATCCCGGCTGTAGTGCATCTTCGTCGTCGGCCGGATCCGGGTCCTGGTCGACAACCAGTACCGCAACCACCGGGACACCGTCCACGACCGGCCCGCCTGCTCCTCCCGCGACAGCGCCAGCAGCTCATCCCGTGCCCGCCGCGCCGCCGCCTCGGACGGGTAACCACCGCGGCGTACCCGTTCCGCCCGGCCGAGCAGGTCCCTCATGGAGCAGTGGAAGTACCAACTTCCATGATCACGCCGCCCGAGCCGCGGGCAGGATTTCCCCAGCCGTCGCTGCGTCCCGGGGTCCAAGCAGCCGCACCGCTTCACAATCGCACCCTGGTTTGTCATGGCAATTCCCTTCTGGTCGGTGTACTCACACCGTCACCGAGAAGCCCAGGGCATGCGCCTTGTTCGCACCAAAATAGAGGGGATGATCAAATTCTGCGGCTAGGTATAAAGGCAGCCGATATACGACCATTGTTCTAATTTAGGAGGAGACCCCCCTGTTCAGTGGGCGACGAAGGTCCCGATGACTGGGGGAAGTAGTCCCGAGATCGACACGCTGTCCCGCAGTGTCGAAAGAGTCGAGATTGGAAGTTGTGTCCCGTGCCGATGGCCGCCGTCGAGGGTCGACGGACGGCAACGATGTCGGCCTGGTCGTTGCGAGCGCGCCGACATCGACGCGACGGCGGCCGGGATGACGGACGCCTCGCGCGGTTCGACCGGTCCCACTCGTCGTGCGGATGCTCAGCAGCTCCACGGCGGCGCTCTACAGCCGACCCTCACACCGCATCTGCCCACCGACGTCCGGGTACCGACGCCGGTGCCGTGGCCCCGCGCGGTCGAGATCCCGATCGCCTGATCTACACCGATAACGGGATCCCCTGGGGGCACAGCATGGCTTCCCTGTCGGCGGGCGACCCAACAGGGCGGCGATTCCTGCGACGGCCTTCGGGAAGGTCTGGGTCGGCACCAGCCTGGCGGCGCCATCGATACGTGCTGACAACACTGCGCCGATCTGTCTACACCGCGATCGGCGTTCCGCTGACAACGAGGAACGCTGACCGGCGGCACCGGGTGTGGTCTGTCGCCTCGTGAGCACCTGCACGTCGCGTACATCTGCGATCGGGATCCATATGTTCGGGTAGCCCGAGATCTGCCGTCGGGGCTCTGCTGACAATGTGGTTCGCGCGACGGAGATGCCCATGCCCATCATGGGCAAATAATCGCGACGGGCAGGATTGTGTGAGCTCCCGCTGCGGTGCCACCGCGGTACGCGTCTGTGAGCGACTCAGCCTGGGCGCGGACTGGAACTCGCTCCCGCCCGAAGCAACTCCAGGATCAGGCGGCGCATCCGGAGCGGTCTACTTAAGGTGCTTCCGTGAACCGGGCTTTCCAACGCTGCTCCTGGAATAAAGCCGGCGTATAAGAAGCGCACGATTCCTAGCTCGCAGCAGTCGGCAAAGTGACTGTCGTGTCCCTGACAGTACCCCTGCTTGAAGGGGAGACTTCATTCGGCTGCGGTCACCGCCAGATGTCATACGGTTAAAAGATGTACAGACGGTCCTCGGTACCATCAGGATGCTTAACCGTCAAGCTTCCGCCGTCTTGCTCGATCATTTGTTCTACCAGCTCAAGGATCTGCAACGCCCTGTTGATCAGCTCGGTCTTGGTGCCGCCGTTCGCGCTCAACCTCTCCAGCGCTGCAACAGCGCGTGGGGTCAAGTTGACCGTCACTCTGGTCAGCTGGTTTCCGCCGCCGGTGCCGGCCGAGACGTCTTGACCTGGTGGCACCGGGGAGATCGGGCTGGCGCTCAGCTCTTGTGGCGACCTTGAGGTGGTTGCGATCCTCGACACTTCACTCTCCCTTGCCTGACCTGGGATTTGCTGGCTTGGCCGGCTCTTGTCCCACGCGCCTCCGATGCACGACAAGCCCGATGTGCCTCCAGTGCATCAGTCATCGGGTCGCTTGGTCATACCGTACACAAAAGATCTAGCGGTTCGTAGACATGGCTCTGGGATCACGCTCCATGGAGGTTACGCGACTAAGACGCACAGTATGTGCGTCATCACGGCATGTCATGTGCCAAGTTTCGTCACCCAGATCTAGTGCGGACGCAAAGGCAATCGGATCTCGGCCGAGATTGAGGTCCGGCAATCGGGTGAGCCTTTACATGAATCTCTAAATCCCCTTCACATTCGGTGTGATCCCGGTCACTTACCTGTTGGTAGCCGTTACCAATCTGATGTGAGTCCAACTCGACATCTGATGCGTGTCCGAGGCGAAGCAGCACTCACACATGACTCGCCTCCTGCTAGGCTCTCGCTCACCACGGGGCCCTCGGCCCCGGCAGAGTAAAAGGAGCGCATGATGTCTGAGGTGTCTGATGGCTTCGACGCCTCGCCGGCAGCGAGAATGCGCGCGCGGCGGTCATTCCTGCGACGGTTCAACCAATTGGTGAGGGGGCGAGCGGTGCTGACCCTTGCGGGTGTGCCCGAGGTCAGTCCCCGTCCCGGGCTGTCCAGGGGAATGGTTGCCGCCGAGGCGCCTGCCGGTGGTGGTGGCGGCCCGCAGCCGGAGCTGAACCTGACGGAAGGGCCGGAGTCTCTGATTGGCGCCTACGCCGAGCCGCTGGTGCTGAAGCAGAACGACGGTAACCTCACCACGGGTGCCTTCGAACTCCGCGTCTCGAACCAGGACGTGGTCCCGGACCGCTCGTGGTCGGCTGCATTGACAGATCAACTGCGGTACTTCACAGGTGGAAGCATCGCCAGTCTGTTCACTATGGCGGGGGCGAACTGGTTTGCGGGGACCAGCTCGGGCGGAACGCTGGTGGTCGGAATAGGAACCGTTGTCTACGCCACCGTGCTCGGGCTGTGCTGGAACATCGCCCGACTGGCGCAAAGGCGCGGACCACGTTAACGGCACACCCCGAGACCCAGGCCGCATAGCCTCGCTCCCCAGCGGGGCAGGGTTGACAACGGCGACCATCCGAAACCGCCAAGGTTCGACGGCGGGCGGGCATGCGCCAAAGCAAACTTCCTTATAGGAACCTCTACCCGATGGGCTGACCAAGGGCGCCAAGCGTCCGGACCTCTGGACAGCCCGAGCACCCGCAAGTATCAGTGCCGGAGATTTCTTCCCCTACACGTGCAGGCCGGTCTGCGCGCTCTAGCCGGACCGGCCCCATACGGAGGAGGCGAACCGGGCCCGCATCGCCTGGTTCGCCACCCCTATTTCGCGCCCACCTCGACCGCTCACCGGCACCTGCGCGACGAGGGTTGTCAGCGGCGGCTGAAGCTGCAGCACGCGTACGGCCGGGCGATAGACACTCCGGAGCATCTGCGCGCGCCGGAGCTCGGCGATGCCGAGGCCCGCGAGGCGGCGCTGGAGCATCTCCAGGTCGCGGTGCTGCATCAGGGTTTCCCCGAGACCGCCACTGCGCCGGCCGTCCGGGCCGTGTCCGCGCTGCTCGCCGAAGGCCGGGCGCATCCGGTCACGGTCGATTCGCTCGTAGAGTTTCTGGGTGACGCGGCCCCGATCGTAACCTCCTTAGCAGGGAACCCTCACTTCGCCGAGGAACTCCCAGACGTCGCCGATGCCGTGGCAGCGGCATACCCGGTGGTGCTTGCAATGCTGGAAACGTCGGTGCTTAACCGCGCTTTGTTCTATGCGGAAAAGCTCGTGGCGATCGCCCGAATGGCGCCACTGATAGACCGGCGCGAGGACCTCGCCGCCGTCGTCAGAGATTGGCTGCGACGCGGCCCCGGAGCGCGAGCCCTCTGGGTCCGCTGCCTCGGCCGGCTAGGCGTGGATCTCCGCGACCTACTCTCCGACCCAGACCCGGCCGGCTGTTCGACGAGCACGGGCGCGTGCTTGTGCAGGACACCACAACTTGCCCGGCGGGAGTCCTGAGAGCTACGACCGCGACGCGGCGGCGGCGTTGCAGCGCTAGGCGGACGAGAAGTCGCAAGTCCGGCTTGCGACCTGGCGGGGATTAGGCACATGCGATTTTTTCTCATGTAATGACATTGCCTTGGCGACGATTTAGAGTTCGGGAGGACGAGTCCTCGGACTCCAGCTGGCCGACGCCACTAGGTCGGATGGTGGAAATTCTACGATTGCCGGGGGTTTCGCGATTGTGAAAGTTCCACGCGAGCAGCGGAGCTGATCGGCAATCGATGCGATCGTTCCTCGGATTTTCATCGGGTCCGGGGGATCGGAGCGCGGGGACACGAAAGGGCCTGGTAGAAGTTGCTCGGAATCTCTACACTCGCGGTGAGGGCCCTTGCTGGTAATTCACGGCAGCGGTAGTTCAGTCCGTAGCTCGGTGACGGGTGATGTGGAGGCTGGATCGTGCTTGACAGTGAATGGCGTAAGGCTTCGAAGAGCGGCGCGGGCGAAACCAACTGCGTCGAGGTGAGGGACGTCGAGTGGGCTATCCAGGTTCGCGATTCGAAGGATCGGGGGGGTGGCGTTCTCAGCTTCGGCCGCGCATCGTGGGCCTCACTCGTCAATGCTGTGAAGGCAGGAACTGACGTCGACGCGTAGACCGGCAGACGGCTGGGCGTGCCTGGTCACGGTCAAGCTATAAACCCGTTGTAGAAGTGAGCCATTGGGAATCCCCTAGACGGCATGTATTCGGTGCGGCGGGGGCGATGTGGCAGGCGCTACATCCCCCGGCGCGCCTGATCGATCAGTTGAAGCGTCTCGGCTTCACTCAGCGCGGATGACTCAAGATCGAAATATGCCTTCCTGTAATATGAAACCTCGCTCGCGTCGTCGCGCGATGCCACGCTCTGGTAACCGCTTTCGATGAAGAGTAGGTCGTCGTCCTCCGGCTCGGGGAACTCAAGGATGACGAACGAACCCTTCAACCCCATGTGAGCTCCGCGGGCGAAGGGGACCACCCGTAGGTGTAGGTCTGGCCGCTCGCCGAGCGCGTTCAAGTGGGCCAGCTGGCGTCGCATCACCTTCGGCCCGCCGATGACGCGACGGATCACGACCTCGTCGAGAAGGAAGTACATCTTCGGGGGATGCGGACGGTCTAGGAGTTGCTGGCGTCGCAACCGCACCTCTAGCTGTTGCTGCATCACGGATTCGGAGGTGCCCGATCCACGTAGGCTCTCGATTACCGTGCTGGCGTACTCCGCGATCTGTAGTAGGCCGGGTAGGAACTGCGACTCCACCTGCCGCAGCACCGCAGCAGAGCCCTCGCAGCCGAGATACACCAGGAAGTCCGGGTTCAGGGCATCACGGTAGGCGGCCCATGCCTGCTTGCGACTCTGCCGTGCCATGCCCATGAGCGTGTCTACCTGTGCCGGATCCTGGATTCCGTACAGGTCGAGCAGCGCCCGTAGGTCGGTGGTGGAGACGCCGACCCGGCCAGCCTCGATCCTGATGACCTTGGCGGAGTTCCAATCGAACCGAGTCGCCACCTCCTTCTGCGTCATGCCCGTGGCCTCCCGGGCTTGCCGGAGCGTGGAGCGCAGCCGCTGACGTTGCACTATCGGATCGACGTCACGACTGGTATGCACCAATTCCCCCTGAAAGATCCGGTCCGGCAGATGTCTTGGTGGCAAAACACTTCGAGGCAGGCTCGCGTCGATACGAGTAACTCACACGGGGTATGTGACCATCTGTGAGGAGGTCATATACCTACCTGGACTTACGCTAACCGACCCCGCCGCTGGGAGACCGTGGCCGACACGATCGATACAGAACCAATCGAGCCGTGCCACGGTCATGACCACCCGCCGATCTCGCTGGAGCAACGGTGCCACGTACCTCCTCAAACGGAGATACCCCGCCACCCGACCCAACCGCCTCGTCGCCCGTCACTCGCGACAGGCGATCCAACTGTCCGACGGGCAAGGACAAGCGCCCGAAGTCAGCGGAGACAAACCGACCTGCACAGCGGGGTAAGGACGTCACTCCGAGACCCAACGTGGGCCCGTCGACATCCGCGCCCGTACCCGCCCCTCGGCGGCAACCTCAGAAGTCCGGACTGGCGGCGGTTGACGCCACCGGGGCTTCCAAACGACGGGTGGCCCCCAAGCAGCCGCAGAAGCAGTCGACGCGCCGTGACGATTCCCCGCACGCTTCAGCGCGGCCGGTGGAGGGCGGGGAGCCAGATGCGATGACTCTTCTCGGCTTCATCTCACACCGTCTGGACAAGGCCGGCAGCTTTGGCAAGGAGATCCTGCTGACCGTCACCTGGGCGGTGTGCGGCATTGCCGTCTTGGCCGCGCTCGCCATGTTGCTTCAAGGGGTGATCGACTCGCTGGCAGGCGTCACGTTACAGGTGACCTTGATCGACATGGTTCTCGGTGGCGGGGCGCTCGTTGCCGCCGGGTCGGCGGGCTCCGTACTAGAGAAACGTCAGGCACGGAGGCCCGGCGGCAGACGTCGGCGTCGTCGGTGAATGGCGGATACCCCTGCCTACCCTTCGCTGGACGTGGATTCGGCAACTAGGCGGGAAATCGTCCGCTGAATCCACCATCCGCCCACAACCGCACCTGCGACCGCAGCGATCAGTGCGACCATGCGTCGGGCGGACACACTCAGATCGGGGAGCAAGAACCACACCGGCAGGAGCACTACCACCAGGGATCCCGCTCCTGCCAATGTGCCGATCATCAGAACGGTGATGGCGCTCCGCACCCGACGGAACACTAACCGGCGGGTGACGCTACGAGCATCGCCAGTCCTCTCCGAATCACCGATGTCCACCGCTGCCAGTGCTAACAGGGCACGTCGTAGTGGACCGGCACCAGCCATCCCTCCCGCCACACGCGTCACCTCTCCTTCCAGTTGGGGCCGAAAGATCAAACTGATCACGTCAGTCGCACCCTGGTTTTAAAACCCACCCCATCAGGTGGGCTGGAGCGAGTCAACCATCACGGTGAGTGTTCGGTAAATCTCCCTACGTGAATCAATGAGTGACATCTGAACGGCCGGGGCCGGATCCGGTCCCGCTCGGTTCCGGGGCGCCCGGCCGCACCTTGGTCGGGATCATCATCGAGGACGAGGTCGGCCAGCTGCTGCATCCGCCGAAGGTCCTGGACCTGGGGACGGCGCTGCGCCTGGCCGTGCCCGTACGGGTGCTCGATAGCATCGGGCGGTGCAAGGGCTTCCGCGGGTCCGGGAGATCGGATGGCTCTATCTCGCGGGGGAGGGCGTTCCGGCGGCAGGGGTACGGCTCGCACAGCGCATGGCAGGGCCGGAATGGGATTTGCTCCTCGACAGATTGGGCGGCCACGAAGTGCCGGTCGCCTCGACGGTCAGCAGGTATATCTGTGCAAACGTCGGGTGCCGGAGATCTCCTACCAACCCCGACCAGACGCCGCATGACGAGCCACGCCACATCCGACCGGCACCCCGGTGTGCCACCATGTCAGCCATGACGATCCTCAGAAAGGACCATGGCGCGTAGATCGCCAGCGCGAGTGCGCGCCGCAGCACAGCGCCGACTCGATCACGCCGTCCCTACCTTGCCCGGCCTGACAGCACGCGGCAGAGCCACCATCGCCCAGCTCGAACGCACGCGAGTGTGGCCCGGAGCCGCACACGAGGCCTTGACCGCTTGGAACCGGTTTCTCCGCGATCCCGCTCACCGGCTCTTCGACCCCGCATACGGCTGCGGCGTGTTCGCGTGCTGTCCCGACCCGTTAGAACTCCGCCGCATCCTGCACCTCATAACCCATGCCCTGACCCAGCGCGACGCCCGCCAGCTCCGCCGACGCCTTGCCGAGCTTAGACGCACAGTGGTGAGCCCGTTGACGAAGCTCATAGGAACCCCCGGGAAGCCTCCGTGTGCTCCCCGAGTGCTACGCCCACCCCGAAGCCGTCGCCGCGCACGTCGCTGCCACCGACCCAGCCGGGTTCGTGTGATCACCTCGCGCCATACCGGACTTAACGATCGAGGCTCATGATCGGCAGTACGGAATTTGACCTGGGGTCTCGTCTCAAGGTCCTGAGCTTATGTCTCGTTGGTTACCGCCGCGGCCTTGGCTGACCCGTACGGTGCGGCCATCCGGGTCCTTGACTTCAAGGACTTCCCCAGCGCTGCTCGGACTGCGTTCGTTGTCCAATCCAAGCCGTCGTGCCACGTCGGCAAGTCGGCCGACCGTGATCTGCACGCTGACCGATGCGGTGTCGATCGGAGTATCGGTGGCCCGTTGCTGAAGTAGGAGCCCTGGGCCGACGCGGGCGAGGCCGGAGCGTACGGGGATGTCGCGGCCGGTGAGCTGGGCGTAGAACGCGGCTGACCGGGTGACGCTTCGGGCGGCGAGGATGACCACTGCCTCCGGCGTTGCGTGTTCGCTCGCCAAGGCGGTGGCAGTCTTGGGGTTGGTCGCCGTGTGCACGCCTGAGCCGTCGTAACGCCTGGCAGGCTGTTGGTCTTCGTGGGTGAGGGGTCGGGTATGGGATATCGGCGCGTCGACGAGGACGGTCTGACCGTCGCTGAGCTGCAGCCGTGCGCGGAGGATGCGGTCATCGAGAGTCTTGAGATCGGTGATGCGGAACCGGCGTCCGTCGGGGAAGTCGTGCGGTTTCGGGGAACCTTCGTTGATGGACGCGGTGAGCAGCGTCTGCTTCAGCTCTTCGCGTAGGTGACGTGACGGAAGGTCCGGCCAGTGACTGGGGTCCACCGCCCGCGCCTGGCTGTGTTGGGCAATCTCGGTGAGGTAGGCGGCGTCTTGGACGGTGAGTGCGAGTTTGCCGAGCCAGTCGGTGCCGTGCAGGGCCCCGAGTATCGCGGCGGTCATTGAGGCCAGTGTGTCGGTGTCGGCTTTGCGCAGAAATGCTGCGGTTAGCAGGCCGCCGTGGGGGCGGGCAGCGAATCGACTTGCCAGGTAGATGGCGGCTGTCGCGGTGATGGTGCCGGAGCCGTTGACCTTGGGGTCGGTGCAGCCGAGTCGTTCGAGGGTGGTCTCGGGGTTGCTCATGGCGCCTTGGCGCAGCGAGTCGGAGATGATCTCCAGCAGTTGTTGGGTTTCCTTGTTGGTGTCGCGCCAGGCTTCGGCAAACTGGTCGAGTTCGCTGCTGGTGGCCCAGCCTGTAGGCAGTTCCGGCATGATCTGGTCGGCGTCGATCAGGCCGCCAGCGGCGGCTTCGATGCTGTCGCCGAATCCGTGGGTGGTTTGTGCCTGGGCGGCGTGTCGTAGGGCGAAGGCGTAGATGAGCGCGCCGACCAGGGCTCGCGGGTGCCCGTGAGTGGTGATGCCATCGCGCACGACACGCTGGATTAGGGCGTGGGGGGTATCGGCCCACAGCACGTGGGGGGCGATACGCATAGCGATTCCGTTGGCGCCGGCGTTGCGGTATTTGACCAGTGCCTCTTGGGCGCGGGCCGAGTTTCCGGGGTCCCAGGGTGGGCGGCCGGAAGCCCATGCGGCGGCTGCGCGCAGCACTGCTCCGCCGCCGCCGCGCTGGTATAGCGGCCAGGTCGGGAGTTCGGCCTCGGTGAGCCGCTGCCACCATCGGTCGCCGGCCAAACAGGCGCGGGCGGTGGCGAGCAGTAGTTGCGTGTCGTCGCTGTATTCGCCCGCATGGACAGGGTCGCGGTAGCGGCTGGAATAGCGGCCGGCGTGGCGGATCCAGCTGTGGAAGATTACCTGCGGCTTGGCGCGGTCGCGCTCCTTCTGGCCGCCGACCAGCCCGCTGCGGGCTTCCTGTGGCCAGCCAAGCGCGTCGCCGGCTGCGGCGCCCAGGAAGATGCCTGTCGCGACGTGCGCGCCCAAACGGGTGTTTCCAATCATCATGCCGCCTTGGGAGACCAGGGGGTCTCGCTGAAGTATTGGCTGCTCTGGACAGCTTTGGTGATCATCCACTTGTCGAACATGCCGGGTGAGATCACGTAGTTCACGTGGCCAGGCGGGGCCAAACCAAAACGGTCCAAACGTCCGTATTCCTCTTCTGCTGCTGCCTCGCTGGGGAACACGATCGCACGGATCGCCGACAACGGCACCGGCGCAACGACCAGCACTTCGGCTTGTACGTCGGTCGGGCTCCCGGGGTCGTGATTCGGGCCCCGGGTGTACACCTTCTGCCCGACCACCGTGTCGGCATAGCAGGCGCGCAGACCGTCGACGCCGGGCCGGGCTATGCCGGCCGAGGCTGCGGCGTTGCGCGAGCAGAACAGCGTATCCGGGGCCGCGGCGACTGATTTGTCCAGGAGTAGGCAGACCCAGTCAGGGTAGTTCACTGAAGCCGCCTTGCCTTTGGCGATGGTGAAGTAGAACCCGTTCGGGTATTGGAGGCTGCAGCAAACTCGGTCGGGTCGGCCGTCGAGCCGCTGCAGGTCGGTGGTGCTGTAGCAGGCCCGCACGTCTTGGGCCAGGTCGGTGACACTGCGCAGTAGGCCGTCGCGGATGATGTGAGGCAGATTTCGTGCCGGGGTGAAGTGGGCCAGCCGGGCGAGTCTCATCTCCGCCAGCTCGGCGGCGACCGCGAGGTCGAAAGGCCCGGTCATCCGGCCACCGTCAGCTGGTAGAGGCCCGAGCCGGGCGACGGGAGCAATGGGGTCGGCTCACCGGTGTGCGTGACGACCAGTTCGTCGCGGGCGCGGGTGACGCCGACGTAGAGCAGCCTGCTCTCCCGGGCAGCGGCCTCGTCATAGCCGAACGCGGCGACCGTCTCGGGGTCGGGGCACCGGTCGGCGCCGCAGAACGGCAAGAACACCACGTCGAACTCCAGACCCTTCGCCGAGTGATATGTGCCCGCGTGTACCCCTGCCGTGATCTCCCACTGGTCGGTGTCCTCGTGCAGCACGTGGACCCCGGGGATGCCCCGCGAGGCGCGGCGGGCTTCGGCACGGGTCCGGGTGAGGATGCCGACCCGGGACACTTTGCCGAAGCTGGCCGCGTTCGCCGCGACCGACTGCGCCTCCACCTCGGCCGACGAGTACCGGACCAGCGTCGGTCTCGCGCCGGCCGCTCGCTGCGGCGCCCGCGGCTCGACCAGGTCGGCGGAGTCCTGGAAATGTGGCATCTCGCCCATGGCAATGGCCAGCCGGGCGATCTCCGGGCTATTGCGGTAGTTGTCGAGGAACTCCTCGGTCTTGGCCACCGTCAGACCGCAGGACCGCCAGGACACCCGCTGCCCGTAGATCTGCTGGGCGTAATCAGCGAACAAGGTCAGGCTGCCGTCGGCCGGGATAGCCGCGGCGAGGGAGCGGATTGCCTCCGGCGACAGGTCCTGCGCCTCGTCGACCACGATGTGCTTGTACCGGCGCGCCTGCGCGTCGTCGGCGAGCGCCGCCCGCACCGCGGACGGCACGCCGGCCCAGTCGTAGGGCAATCCGGCCGCCGTGCGGGCGGCGAGGTAGTTCGTACGGATCGCCCAGATCGCCTGCCGCTGCGACGGCTGCAGCGGTTCCATCCGGCCGACCCGTCGCACCGCGAGGTAGTCCGGCAGCGTTGCCAGGCCATTACCGTCGATCCAGTCCAACTCGTCGAGGAAGAAGTCGGTCGCTCGGTCGAAAAACGGGTTCGGAGGGTGGGTAGCGGTCGTGGCCTTGACCGCCTGCTCGACGTAGTGGCGCCGCTGAGCCGGGGTCGCGATCTGGCGGTAACCCATCCGACCACGGGCGGCCAGATAGCCGCGGCCGAACTTGCCGTACGTCTCGACCGTGACCCCAGGCAGGTCGGCGGCGAAGTGCCTCAAGTAGGCCACCAGCGAGTTGGTGTAGGTCAGCAACAGCGTGGGGCCGCTGTTCTGGGTCCGCGGGTCGGCCAGATGCGCCGCACGGTGCACGGCCATCACGGTCTTGCCCGTTCCGGCGGTGCCGAGGATCACATGGTGCCCTCGCCCGGTCATGTAAACCACGTCGTGCTGACGGCCCTGCGGTATCGGCAGGCTCATGCACACCCCCTGTAGATCACCGGCGGGCGGGAGATGCCGCCGAGGCCCGGGACTCTACCAGCGGATCCACAGTCGACCTCCACTTAGTTTCTCGCTCATCTGGGCCCACAAAGCGCGAGCATGGCTTGACGGATCCGGGTCGACGCGATGGGCTGAAGTTGATCGTGACCGGGGAGGTCATGTCGGTGGTCCGTCGAGACATCCGCAACTGTTTGATGACGTCTTTAGCTCTGGCCCGAAGTTGCTGAAGCCATCTTCTCCTGTCCCTCGCCGCACCGTTGGCGCAGGTAGTCGCCCGCGACTACGACGCAGTCAGCCAGTGGCCGCGGGCCTGGCAGACCTGGTCGGAGACGCACCCCGTTCGCCCCGGGTACCTGGGTGGCGTCCGGAGCACCTCGACACCCTCCGCGTGGAACACAGTGTCGAACATGGCGGCGTACTTGGCGTCTCGAACCAGGAACCGAAACCGGTTGGCCCGCTTCCCCCAAGTCCAGCATCAGGTTGCGTGGCTGCTGCGCCACCCACTTACCGGTCGGGTTCGTGGTGGCGCTCAGCAGGTGGACTCGCCGGGTCGCGATCTCCATCAGGAACAGTACGTATGATCGTTCGTGGGCCCCGGTCGAGCTGCCCGAGTCGCACCGGGTGTGCGACGGGCCGCCAGGCGCGGCCGGGGTGGGGTTGGAGGTTCAGCGGCCCGAACTCGTCCACGCACAGGACCCGCCCAGCGGCGGGTCGGTGGTCGTAGGGGTCCAGGACCCGGCGCATCTTGGCCGTGAAGTCGGGTCGGTGCCGCCTTCTAGGTCTTGGTGGCCTGCCAGGACACCCTCCGCTCGTGCAGGACCCGCCGGACGGTCTCGACGCTGATGTCGTGACATGGCCGGCATCGATCAGGTAGCTGCGCAGCTTCGCCAGAGACCAGCAGGAGAACCGTCGGCCGAGGAACCGGGGGGCGCACCGGGCGATGACGCAGGTCCAGTCGCGGGTCTGCTCATCAATCCGTTTTGGTGCGCGAGCCTAGTACCTGTAGGACATGACCGGGCCGACGCGGGCGATAGGGGTCCGGGGCAGCTCAAAGGCTAGTGAGACGACCGTGGTCGGTGTTGTCGTCTCGGCACGTAGCTTGGCGTCCAGACGCGGCATCATGCGGGCGATCAGGAAGACGTAGATGACGTCGACTGGGGGTAGGCGGGCGTGCCAGTAGTTGCCGAGATGAACGGTGACCAGGTGGCGGTAGCGCCATGTGACCAGGCGGGAGACCAGCCACAGCAGCGGGTTGATCTCGTAGCCGATACAACGCACGCCTTGCGCGGCGGCGGCGCGTAGCAGGTAACCGTCGCCGGAGCCCAGGTCTACAAGGGTCTGGCCGGGCTTCAGGGCGGCCAAGGCCAGCACGGGGCGGTGGTGGCTGGTGAGGGTGGGCAGGTAGGGGGCGCCGGTCAGGGCGGCTACGGCGAACGGCGCGGTCGGCAGGACGGCGGCTAGCAGCCACCAGCTCATGGGTGGTAGTCCATCTTGAGCGGGTTGGTGGCCCGTTTGCGCAGGCCAAGGGCGGGGCCGTGCAAAATGATGTCCTGGAGATAGATCCAGCGTTCCCACGGGCCGGCCTGGAGGATTGTCCCGCGGATCCGGTCCAGGAACTGCCGTCGGTCTCCGGCCGGGTGGAAGCGGGCCACGAACCAGACCGTGCTGTAGACGATGCCGCGATAGACACGGGACGTGCGGCGCAAGGCGGCGAGGCCGAGGGAAAGCGCGACGCTGGCGCCGAGACCCGACCAGAGGGCCGCGGTGTCACCCTTCTCCTGCGATGGAGTCTCGTCGGCGGTGAACGAGCCCAGGACAAAGTTGATCAGGGCGTATGCCATGAACGCAACCACTATGCCGACTATCGCAAAAAGAATCGTGTTCTTGGCACTGGTAATCGCGGCTTGATCGCCGCCCGAGACGACGTATCGGACGCTACCGATGATGAGCATGGTCACCGCAGTGGCGCCCACCACGAAGAGGAGAACGTTGACGATCAGTAGGATCGTGCCGGCGGCGTCGGTCATCGGCTGACCCCCAGGGCGAGCCTCCGGGTCGCGGTCGCCGCCGCTCCCGGGTGCAGCAGTGAGAACTCGGCCAGGGCACCGGGCAGACCGTTGTTGCCGTTGGCCGAGTACTGATAGAGCAGCACGGGCGGGTCACCGGGACGCTCGGCCGGCTTCCACCTGGTCTCCAGCCAGCCCGCCGCGACGAAATCCTCGAGCGCCGGGAAGGTCTTGCTGGGCAGCAGACCGGTCCGCTGGCACACCGCGTAGTCGTCGAAATCCGCACCCTTATTGGCTTTGAAGAACCTGCCGACGATGAACGCCGCCAGGGTCATCCGGACGCGGTCTCGAGCGGGACCGGTGTCGGGGATGAGCACTTCCTCGAAGACCTGCTGGCGGAAACCGTAGGCGGCCCCGGATCGCCGCAGCACCCCCCGGTCGGCGGCGCCCTCTAGGAAAGCCAGCAGGCGCCAGGGGAGCAGGCCGCGGGCGGCCACCACAAGCTGGCTCAGACGGTACCAGCCGACGACGCCGAGGAGGCCCGGCAGTGCGACGCCCACGATGGTGACCACGGCGACCGTCGCGGTCGCCACCTCCCACTCGTCTACGAACAGGAGCGCCAGAGTCGCCGACAGGAGGACGGGCAGGCCGATCGCCAGCAGAGATTCGTCTTGCAGGCGGAGGAGCGCCCGGCGGCCGGAGGCCGGCGGGCGTCCGTTGAACCCGAGGCGGAGGAACACGGCGATGAGCGGAACACACACGCTGTAGCCGATCGCCACGGCCATGATCGCCTCGGCGATCGAGTCCCGGGGGAGGCCGGCCAGGCTGATCGCGCTTCCGACGCAGAGCAGCGCGACACCGGCCGTGGTGATTATCCGGTAGGCGTTGAAGTCACGGGCGCCGAGCCGGGCGAAGCGGCGGCCGGGAGCGGACGGCGGCGTCGCGCGCAGCAGCGCGAGCGCGCCGGTCAGGATGAGTAGCAGCGCCGCGACCGGCAGGAGGCGGGAGCGGGACGGTGCGGCACCGAGCAGGGCGGCGCCGGCGGCGGTCGCACCGGCGACGACGAGGCCGGCGACCAGCGCCGCGATCAGCCGCCGGACCGGCCGGCCCAGCGCGTGGAAGAGGTGGAACCACTCGATCTGCGTACTGTGGGTGGCGCCGGCCAGCGCGCCCAGGAAGGACAGCCAGCGCAGTGGCCGATCGATCTGCTCGTAGGCGCTGCGAAGCGCGGCCTGGGTGAGCGCCTCCTCGAGGTTGCCCGGGCCGATCGGCGTACCGCGGCGGGCCAGCGCCATACCGGCTAGCCGCAGCGTCCCTGGGGAGCCGAACAGCGGCCGTGCACGCTGCTCATCGTTGCGCACCAAGGCGGCGATCGCATCGTGCTCGGCGGGCGCGACGGCGGCGAGTACCGCCGCAGCGTCGGCCGGGGGAAGCGGGTTGAGCTCGGCGACCGTGGCCGACGACTGGACCAGCGCAGCCGGCGACGTGTCCCCGTGGAACTCGGCCGACCGGCACGTCATGATCACCCTGGCGTCCGGTCCGATGGCGTCGACAGCCCGCAGGACGGCCGACCGGGCGGCGGACGGCAGCTCGTCGAGGCCATCCAGGACCAGGGTGATCCATCCGTCCCTGATCAGGGGCAGCAGATCTGGGCGCCCGAGCTGGGCTGCGGCCCACTCCTCGAACAGGCGGCGGCCCGGCCGCCAGCCGGCGGCTTCGATCTCCACCGGGACGGTCCGGCGCTCGCTTCTGTCGGATCTGTCGGACAGCAGCGCGTTCGCCACGCGGATGACCGCGCCGGTCTTGCCGCTGCCCGGCGGTCCGGTGACCACCCACCGCGGCCGGCCCCCGGCGAGGAAGGCGTCGGCGAAGGCGTCCACCGCGATGTCGCCCGCTGAATTCACACTCATCGTGAGCGGCACTGGGACCGGCAGCAGCACCTCGGCGGCCCGCCGGTGCCAGTGATCACGCATCTGTGCGGCGAGCGCCGCGAGCGGTTCCGGTTGGTTGCGCCGCAGGGTGAGCCGATCGAGGAACGGCGCGGCTGCGGCCACAGCCCGGCTGGGATTGCCGGCGGACACGGCCTGGCCGGGACGGCCTGCCGTCACCCACGATCTGCTCGCTACCGCGTCGCGGAACAGTTGGAGGAACTCCACCGCTACCGCGAAGCCGGCCACGCCGACGGCGACCCGGAACAGATCGACGGTCGCGAGCCCGGATTCCCCGGTGAAGGCGGTGAGAACCAGCCCGGCCACGGTGAAGGTCCAGGCCGCGAGCACGCTGAGCGCCGTCCCCCGCCACGGTCGGCGCAACGGCGGCTGACCCGTCTGCGGCGCCGGCCCTCGTTGGCGAAGCCGCAGCGCCGCGTCCACGAGCCCGCCGAAACCGGCCGCCGCTAGGCTGAACGACAGCAACGAGTAGCTCATCTCCTCGGCTGCGAATGGCGTCAGGAAGAGCAGCAGCAGCGCGGCGAGCAGCGCAAGCCCACCGGCGGTCACCGTCTTGAGCCGCTCCACCGGCCCGATTCCGTAGCTGAATTGCAGACCTGTCAGTACGGTGCCTTGCGGTCGCGGGCCGAGGCGGAAGTGCTGCACGACCGTGCCCCTTCCCGGCGAGACCGTCTGCGGCTCCATGACCTCCGGGCCAGCGCCGAGCGGGATCAGGCCCTTCGGGACGGTGACCGTGACGTGCTGGTCGGCCTGGGCGAAGCCGCACACCAGCGCCGGCGCGATCACCCGCCCAGATAGGCGCGACGCCTGCGGCGGGGCCGACGGCACGTCGATCTCGTAGTGGACGACCTGGGTGGCCGGGTCCCGCGGTTCGAGCAGGGCGATTACCGGCCGCGCGGTGCGCAGGCCGGTCAGGACTGCGGCGAGCGCCTCCCGGTGTTCCGGCGGCAGGGCTTCCATCGACACCGGGTCCGCAGGCGCGTCGCGGTCACCGAGCCAGTGGAGCACCTCGCCCTCCAGGCGGATCAGCCGGCCGTACGCCGCCGCGACCCCGCCGGACGCCCGCGCGAAGCTCCCCGGCGACGGGAACGCACTGGTGATGACCGCCGATGCGGCGAGCAGCCGATGCGAGCGCGCGGTGGTGAGCGTGGCCAGCATCCGGCCTGCCCGATCGCGCGGCTCGACGCCGTCGATCAGCGCCTCCAGCGGCCGGGGCACGACACCGATCGGCACCGGCAGCACCGCGTGCTGCTCGCGCTCTCCACCGGTGTGCACTGTGCTGGCCTGCCGGTAGCGGACCAGCGTGTCCGACACGAAGGTGATCTCGTGGGACTGCTTGGCGACGGCCCGCCCGTTGCCAATCAGCGCGAGCGCCAGCCGCCAGCCGTCGATCCCGTCGACCGCCCCCGGTGCGTCCACGGTGGCCAGCCGGGTGTCCGACATGGTCCGCGCGGCCCGCAAAAACCGGGTCTCGGCGGCCGTTGCGGCCTGCCCGCACCGGGCAAGCGCCACTGCGAGCAACCGGGCGTAACCCAGCGCCGCCTGACTTTCCGTGCGGGCAGCGTGCAGGTGGGCGGTGAGCACGACGACGTCTGCAATCGCCGCCAGCGACTCGCGCGCCCGGCCCCAACGCGCCTCGAATGGCAGCCCGGCGCCCAGCCGCCGGGCCACCACGGCCGCAGCGGCCGACGCGTCGCCGAGCTGGCCCGACTGGAGCCCGGCGAACGTCACCTCGGCGAGCCGCTCCCGCGCCTCGTCCGGCGTGGCGAGCGCGAGGTAGCCGATTTCCTCGATCAGCGTCTCGCCGCCACGGCGCTCGCGGCTTCGCCCGGCGAAGAAGCCTGCCGCCAGGTCGGCCGTGTGCGCGACGAGCCAGGCGACGTCGATCTCCTGCGCCGCGAGGATCGGCGCGCGCAGCCCGGCGCGTAACCGGAAACGGTGGGCCGGGCCGCTCACGGTGTTCGCGGCCGGATCCGCACCGTCGCCGTCGTCGTCCAGGCGCTCGAGTAGCGGGGACGGCAGCGCCGGAAATTCCTCCTCGTCGAGGATTTCGTCCAGCAGCGACAGGTCGAACCAGTCGACCGCGGCGATCCGGCCCCAGGCCAGCCGCTCGCCCGGCGCCATCGCGTCGATCAGCGCGGCCAGCCGCTCGTCCGGCGCGGTCACGGCTGGCCCTGACGACTTGCGAGGTAGACGGCGAGGTTGGTGCCGATCCGGCCGGGCATGCCGTCGGCGGTCACCGCGGCGTACCCGGCTGTTTCGTCACTGATCGTGATGCCAAGCTCCGCAGCCCAGGAGGCGACGTCACCGGCGGTGAAGCGGCCGAGTTCCAGCACGGCCGGCCGACGGAGCATCCAGGAGTGCCGGACCTGGTCCACCCACGGCGGCTGCTCGGCCGCCACGAACGTGGCCACGTCCGCGATCGTGATCAGCGGGTCGAGGAAGTCCTCGTCGAACCAATTCTGGACGCCCGGCACCGCTCGGTCGTGGTGGTCGAAGAGCAGCAGCGGCCGCTGCCGCCCCGGCTTCCGCAGGTCAGCGGTGAACGCCCTGGTCAGCTTGCCGACTCCGCGCTGCCGGTCGGCGGTGCCGTCGACCACGAGGGTCAGCTCGCTTTGTTCGCGCACCTCGATGTCACCCGCTGTGAACGAGGGGCCGGCGGTGGAGAATGCGTCCCGCGCCTTCTCGTACCGGCGGAACTCCACCCACGGGCTCAGCTGCCTCGACAGGCGGTCGAGCACGTTGTACGCCTCGCTGACCCGCGCCAGATCCAGCCGGGCCACCGGGTGCCCGTGCTGATGACGAAGGAACGCCTCGAGGAGCAGCTCCGACTTGCCGATCTGCTTCTCGCCGCAGACCAGGCTGACCCGGCTGGCCAGGGTAGGCGCGCTGGCCTGCTCGTCGACGTGCGCGAGCTCCTTCTCCCGGTCGACGTGGACGCGGAACGGCATGCCCCCGGTCATGCGCCGGTCGAGCCCTCGTCCTTCGGCGCTGGCCGGAGCAAGGGCTGCTCGTTCGCGTCCCGAGTGCGGTAGACGCTCTGACCGTCCACCGTGACCGCCTTCGCGCTAGTCGAGGTGCCCTTGAGTAGGTCGATCTGCGAACCGTCAGTCACCTTGACCATGTTCGCTTCCATCTCCCGCGGCTGGGCCCCGACCTGAAGCTTTCCGCTCTTGAAGGAGGTGAGGCGCCGGCGCAGCGTGATCAAGGCGACCACCGCGACCAGCGCGGTGACGGCGGTCGTGATAACGGCGATGAGGATGAGATTCTGATCCACTGCGGATCCTTCCGGGAGGGACGAAGGACAACTCAGGGTATGGCACATTGTCACTGTCTCCGGCCGCCCGGCCACGATCGTGGCCGTTCAGCGGACCCGCTCCGCCTGTCCGGCGGTACGACTCCGGCAGTCGATCTGACCCTGCAACGCCTCGACTCAATACTGCAAGGCAGTTGGTTAGGGGTAGCCGTGTCGTCGGTAGTGGCAGATTCAGGCTTGGTGTTGGCGTCTGCGACGCCAGCGGGACCAGGCCCAAGTGTGTTTTGGTGGGTGGGTTTGTCGCACGGCCAGTGCCGTGAGGAGCCTGCGGATCTCCGATACGGTGTAGCCGATCATCAGGCGTTCACCATGTCCTGGTCCCCTTTTATCGCAAGGGATCTGGCCACCGAGAGCACGCGTGAGCGGCCATCGGCAAGGTGATGTGGGCGTACCAGGCCCGCCAGTCACGGACCTGGTACTGATCCAGCCCGGTGCAGCAGACGTAGTAGGCAATCTCCCCGGTGGTCATGTTGCGGCGGGCGAAGAGCCAGTGTCCGCGGCCCGGTGCCCAGAACACCCTGACCGGCACCCGAGCCCACCAGTACTCCCTCGGGACGTGCGCCCCCGCGCCGGCGGACAGAGGCGGCACCACGCCCGCTCCGGAAGGCCCGCGATGAGGTCGTCGGCGCGGGCGGTGCCCATGCTGGTGGTGCCCATGTCGTCGATGCGGTTCGTCGCGACCACATAAGGCACATCCCGTTGTTCCAGCCAGACCCGCAACGACTTCGACTGCCCGTAGGCCTCGTCCATCGTCACCCACCCGACCGGCACCCCGGCGTCCAGGGGGCGGGCGAGCATGGGCGCGCCATCTGTACCTTCGTAGCGAAAACTCGACCTCGTCCGGGATGCCAGCGGCTCGGCACCGGTCTTGGTCATCGGTCCAGGACGTCGGTGGGTAGACCTGCCGGTCGATCAATGCGTGGCCTTGCTGGAGCGGTAGGCCAGAAACACCCCGACCTGGCAATTCTCGGTCCGCCCCGCCGTCCCGGAGTACTGACGTTGCACCCCGGCCGACCGCACACCCTTCTTCAGGAACCCGGTGTCATCCACGATCAACACACCCCGCGGGTCACCGAGGTGGTCGATCACGTAGTCCCGCACGTCGTCGCGGACCGCGTCAACGTCCCAGTCAGCCCACCGCAACAGCCGCTGCATCCCGTCCGGAGACACATCCCCGGCCTGCTCCGCGAGGGTCCACCCGTTCTTCCGGTCCAGGCTCGTCACCAGCCCACACAGGTACTGACGAGCCCGCCGACGCGGCTCCGCCCGACTCAACCGGGCCCCTATCCGACCATGAAGCTGGTCCAACTCCGCATGCCACCGATCAACATCGGCATCCGTCACGCGATACCCAACGAACATGAACAAGACTCGACTCGGTCACTGCCGTTGCAGTATTAGGCCGAAATACGTCATCGCCTCCCGGACCCATGTCACCGAGGGGGCCCCGGCCGGCGGGCGCCGAGGCCGAGCAGTAGTCGGGCGGCCCGCAGCCGGTCCGGTGGCGGAATCCGGATGTCCTTGCCGAGATCGGCGAACTGGCGGGCAGCGGTGGTGGCGTGGTGGTCGCCGAGGCCGGTGAGCGTGGCGAGGATCTCGACACGAATCGAGCAGCGATCGACGGGCGGGCTGCGCCTGGTCGCCGCTCAACTTGTCAGAGTCCGGATCACCCACTCCAGGATGGCCCGGGTAGCGCCGGACAGGAGGCCGCTGATCACTGCGGCGGTGCGGTCGCGATCAGTCTTGCGCGAGCCAGCCGGCTTCTTCACGTGTGACCCCAATCGAATCGTTGAGTAGCCCCGGTACCGATGGGCACCAGGAACTCCGCCAGGATTCAGGGGACCAAAGGGGTCCGGCAGCAGTCCCGGAGGGATCCGGACGCCGGTGACCTGGTAATACGAGGTAACCGCAGGCGAAACCCCTACGCTGTCCGAGGCATCCGGCGGTCGCTGCCGGATCGGGGAGGATGGAATGGGACCAGAGCGAATTCATACCCGCCGCGAACTTGCCGAACGTCTCGATGCACTGCGGGAGGCAGCCGAACTGACGTACCCGAAGATCGATCGGCTGGCCCGCAACGGACCACCGAGCTTGGCGAAGTCCACGGTGCACGACATGTGCCAGGGCAAGGTCGTCCCGGAAGAGAATTCGCTGTCACAGTTCCTCCAGATGTGTGGTGTTCCCTCGTCTGGTATTGAGGAGTGGCTCGGTGCGCGGCATCGTGCGCTGACGGCCGAGCCCGGGAGATGGCGAATGTCGCGGGTGCGGGACGCTCGGCCGTACCTGCTCGGCGTGCACAGGGCCATCGAGGTGCCGGGTGCCGAGGGTGATTTACCGGGCTATGTCGTGCGGGACCTGGATGCCCGTCTGCGTGTTTCGATCCGTGCCAGCTCAACGGGTGCGGGCAGGTTCGCACTGCTCGTTGGATCCTCGTCCGTGGGCAAGACGCGTTCCGCGTTCGAGGCGTTGCGCGACGAGGTTCCCGATTGGTGGATCTTCCACCCGGCTGACGCGGCGGAGTGCGGAGCGTTCGCGGCTGAACCCGTTACACGCTCGGTCGTTTGGTTGGATGAGATCCAGCGTTATCTTGCGGGCGGCCTATCGCCGGACACGGTGCGCCGGCTGCTCGCCGCCAAAGGGCCGCTGCTTGTGATTGGGACACTCTGGCCGGAACTGTCTCACTCTTTAAAGAGTGATGCCGGTGACGGTCAACAGATCCTGGACCTCGCGGAGACGTTCATGGTCTCGCCGGAGTTCTCACCGGGGGAGCGGGACCGTGCAGTGGCTCAGTCGACTTCCGACCTGCGGCTGGCCGCTGCCATCGACTCCAAATACGGGCTGACTCAGGCTCTTGCGGCCGGACCGGAGTTGGTTGGCCGGTGGGAGGGGGCGCCGGATCCCTACGCGCGTGCGCTGCTCACGGCCGCGATCGACGCCCGGCTTATGGGCATCTGGTCACCGCTGTCGGCGGACCTGTTGCGCACGGCCGTACCGGGTTACCTGTCGGCCCGGGAGCGAGCACGGGCCTCCGGCAACTGGTTCGATGCCGCGCTGCGGTACGCCGTGGAGCAGGTGCGCGGCGCTGCCTCGGCGCTGGTGCCATCGAGCACACAAATGGGGGTGGTGACGGGATACCACGTCGAGGACTTCCTTTTCGCTCACGCCAGGCCCATCCGGGGCACGAGCGTCCCACCCGAGTCGGCCTGGGTCGCCTACCGGACCTGCGTCGCCAATGGAGATGAACTCCGCCGGGCAGGCGAGCTCGCGCGCTCCCGAGGCCTGTTTGAGCACGCAGAGTCTCTCTTGCGCGCGGCCGTGACGGCTGGCTACCCGCGTGCTCGCCGTGAGCTGGCGGGGCTCCTGCGCAGCCAGGGCCGGCTCCGCGAGGTCGAACAGACGTGGCGGGAGGCCACCCGTCTCGGCGAGGCAGATTCATGGCGTGAGCTTGAAAAGGCGCTCCGTGATATAGGGCGGCCGCAGGAAGCCCTAGAGGTAATCTTTTCGGGAGCCGCAGCCGGCGACGACGTCTTCCGCTGTGCTCTGGCGGAGCTGCTGCGCGGGCAGGGCCAGCTGCAGGAAGCCATCAAGATCCTCCAGGGGCCGGTCGATAGTGGTTCCTCAATCGCGATGGAAGTCATGGCAGAGCTTCTGCACGAGGCGGGCAGGACCGATGACGCGGTGCGGCTCCTTCGTGACACTGCCGGCAAGTCGGAGGCCGGTCCTCACTTCAAGCTGGTTCCGTTTCTTCTCCGGCTGGGACGGGTCGAAGAGGCGGTTCAGATTCAGTACGAGGCCGTGGCGGAAGGCTGGCCCTTGGCCAAGCACGAGCTCATCCGACTTCTCAAGGAGCTCAAGCGTCTGAATCAGGCGGAGGAGGTTCTGCGAGCGGCTGCCGCTGGGGGGGAGGTGAGGGCGCGTCTCGAACTGGCCCGATTCCTCATTGAGAACGGGGCAGCCGACGAAGGTCTCCGGACTTGGGTAGGGGCACTTGGCGACGATCCTTCGTCTTCCGAAGTTTTTGCGCTGGCGGGGGCCATGCGTGACCACGGCCGTGCCGAGGACGGGTTGGCGCTGTGCCGCGAGCGGTTCGAGGCCGGCGCCCGCAACGCCTGGTATGGCCTGGTCTGGATGCTGGAGGCCGGAGAACACGTCGACGAGGCGATGGCGGTATACGCCAAGGCATACAGTGCGGAGCCGAATGCGGTTGTTCTTTCATACGCTCAGTTCCTCGATCAACACGGCCAGACCGAGAAAGCGCTGAAAATCCTCTACCAGTCCATACCAAACGACCATTCGATGCCCCACTACTGGATCGCCACCCTTCTCGAGAAGCAGGGCGAACCGGCGGAGGCGGAGCGACACTGGCGTTTGGCCTTGGCCGCCGGGATAGGAGCGCCAGCTTTGGACGGACTCGTCACCGTCTTGCGTGGGACTGGTCGCCGCGAAGAGGCCGACAGGCTGCGTCGTTACGGCGTCGACACCGCCGGTCGGACGAACAGGGCCTGGTTTCAGCATGAGGATTGGCCGGAATCGGAAACGTCGGATTGACCAGCTACCAGGCTGCGGCCAGCAGCGCTCGGTCGGCCTGGCCGGCCATCGGCGATCGTATCTCCGCCACGCTCGGCCACCAGCCGGACCGGCTTGCGGAGCTGGGCGGCGCTCGGCCAGTGCGCCCTCGCCAACGACAAAATCACCATTACCCTGGTAAGCCGGCTGCTGTAATCGGCTACAGTTCGACCGGAGGTCGCTCGTCCGAATTCCCGCCGACGATCGCATATACCTCATCTTGCGGGAGGCCGGCGCCATGGGCTATCTGGGCAAGAGGTACGCCGACACTTGCTGCGACGTCGACAGCTCGGCGTAGCAGCACCGGCTGTTCCGGGTGCCCAAGATCGCCCGGCTCGTTTCTGTTCCAGCCTCGCGCTGACATGGTCTTCAGTGCCTGGATGTAGGTGCGTTTGTCCATGACCTCAAGGGTGACTGCCCTTTTCAAGAGGGCAGCGATCGAGACGTGCCAGTGCGCTTTGAGTCGTAGAAGAGTTGGCCAGTCGGCCTTTGTGGGTAGTTGGTCCATGATCTCGCCGGCAGGCATAAGGAATGCCGCCGCAAATTGGTGCGCTTGTCCCTCTATCGTTTTGTTTCCGATTTGATCTTGGTCGTGAAGTACGAGGTGACCGAGTTCGTGTGCGGCGTCGAAGCGTGAACGATCACGGAGGTTCTTGTCGGCGCCGAGTACCACGACAGGTCGGTCTGCAAATGGCACCGAGAATGCGTCTATCTTTGCGTTGCCGACGTTGAATCTAGTCGTGACGATGCCGTGTCTTTCGAGCTGGAGCACCATGTCGTCGATCGGACCGGCCGATAGCCCCCATCGTTCCCTCACGTCGGCGGCGATGGTCTCGATTTCCTCACGGGTGCTGTCCTCGGCTACTCGTTCTCGAGCGCGAGGAACGTCGAGTTCAGGTAGTCGGACGAAGGTTTCCAGTTGACGCGCGATCTCCCGGGTGAGTTCCGAGTAGGCGAGTGCCCGTTGTCGCTCTCGCGGTGGTGTCGAGCGGAGGCTACGGAAGAAGCCGTTGGTCTCGCCGGAGCGATCGGGCCGCGCTGGCGCGGCGAAGAACGTCAAGGGAACGCGAAGCACCGCTCCTAGCCGCTGCAGGGTCGCGCTGGAGGGCTTGGCGTGGCCTTGCTCGAACTGACTCAGTGAGGCGGCGCGGACGGACCCTACTTCGCGAGCGAGTTCTACCTGGCTAAGGCCGCGTAACTCTCGGGCCACCCGCAGTCGGTGACGGTCGAACAGGACCGTCACGTCGGAGGCCGAAGTCTCCAGACTCTGGCTGTTGGCCATGACTGCGCACACCGCCTCGTCGCTCGGATTCGAGAACCCCTTGAACGATCCTACGGGGCGGTTTAGACCTTATATCAGGTTGATGCGCGTTCCGCAAGTGGGTCTTGCTGCAGAATGTGGGTCTGCCCGGTGGGTTGTGTCGTGTACTCTGCGATCTGGAAGAAGATCGCGTACAAATCTGAGGTACGCCGGGGGGCTGCAGTGGTGAAGGTTCAGGAGTGCGTCGTGGTGAACGAGATCGTCCATCACGGCGCGCGGGGGGTGGCGCTGTGGGACGAGATTGTCGTCCCGACGGAGGTGAAGGAGCAGCTCGGCAATCAGGCGCTGCTGTCGCTGTTGGTGCGGCCAGCCGTGCCGTTCGTGGCGACCGCGCTTCACGGGATGTGCACGCTGTACGGGCCCCCGGGCACCGGCAAGACAACCCTGGCGCGCGGCCTGCCGCAGGAACTGGCCGGATTCGTGCCGGGCCGGGCGGTGCGGCTGATCGAAATCAATCCGCACGGGTTGATGAGCGCCGAGCATGGTCAGTCCCAGCAGCGGGTAGACGAACTCCTCGGGGACTACCTACCGTCGTTGGCGGCGGACGGGATGCCGACGGTGGTGGTTCTGGACGAAGTCGAATCGATGGCGGTGGCCCGTTCGGCGGCCTCGCTCGCGGCGAACCCGGCTGACGTGCACCGGGCGACCGACGCCGTGTTGACCGCACTGGATCGCAACGCCCAGATGCACCCGCACCTGTTTGTAGTCGCCACGAGCAACTTCACCGACGCGCTGGATGAGGCGTTCCTGTCCCGGTCCGACGCGGCGATCCTGGTGCCGCTACCCGACGCCGCTGCGCTGCACGCGATCCTGCGCTCGACGCTGATGACGCTCGGTGCAACCTACCCGGCGCTAGCCCGGCTCGCGGACGCCCCTGGCTTGCACGAAGTTGCGCTGCGCGCGGTCGGCCTGGACGGCCGGCGCGCCCGCAAGGCGGTGTTCCAGGCACTCGCCCGTGACCGCGCGACCGTGCTGAATCCTGGTCTGCTGACCCTGGAAGGCCTCGCCGACACGCTGCAGGCCATGACCGCCGAGCAGAACATGACGGTTGCAGGAGGTCGTGATGCTGCGTACTAGGACGATCGTGGCCGCGCCCGTTCGCAGCGCGAGTGCCACCTGGCAGGTAATCACGGACCTGGTGGCCGATACCGTCGCGGTGTCCGACACCTGTACCCGGGCCGACGCGGAGTCCGCGATGGGTGCGGCCGGCCCGGCTGGCCGGATGCTCATCGCTGGCGGCTACCTGGACCGGCTACCGGTGGTACTCGTCGCCGGAGCCGTGCACTGCGAGATCACCACGGTCTCTGGCGCACCGGCGTTGGGTGCCGAGGAGAACCTCAACGCCATCCCGGGTGCCGCGACCGCGAAGAGTTTCACGATTTACCTACCGTCCCCCGAACCACTCGGGAAGGTGGTCGCCGACGCGGTCGCCGGTCACGCCCGACTGTCGGCTGGAGCGCCACCCGCGCCGCAGCAGGGAGCCGCGGCCACGACAGGTGTCCAGCTGATCGACACCGAGGCGCTGCGTAAGGCGGTGACCGGCCGGTGACGTCCACCGCGACGTATTCCTACACCCGGGTCCACACGGCCACCCAGCTGACCGAGGTCATCCTAGGGTCGATAGGCGGCATTCTCGCCGACCTTGGTATCGACACCGGACCGCTGGACGGCCAGTGGGAAACTAACGAGAACGCCATCAAGGCGTGGATCACCGAAGGCTCCCTCGACACGGTGGTGCTCGAGTGCCAGCCCCCGACGGGGCCCGCGAACCCGGTCATTGAGTTTCCTGTCGCCTACACCACCGCCGGTACCGGCGATGCGCAGTTCACCGCATCCCGCGCCCGGTTGGCTCGGTTCCTGGCCAAACTCGACCGGGTACCAGCCGGGACGACATTCCGCCTGATCTGCACCTTCAACGGCGCCCGGACCCCGCAGCCCGGCTGGAGCGCGACGACCCGCGCGTCCACCGCCGGCATGCAGGGCCTCACCTTCGGCACGATCGGCTCCGCCCCGCACGCCTCGGCCGGCCTGCGGTACTACCGCTAACGGAAGACGACCATGGGATACATCGACGACGCCTTCACCAAGCTGAAGAGCAACCTGGAGATCACCGCCACCGAGCAGAAGCTGGCCGCCGCCCGTCACGAAACAATCCGCGACTACGTCCGCAGCAAGTGGCAGCTCACCGACGACTTCCTCACCGGCTCCTACCGGCGCGACACCAAAACGAAGAAGCTCAAGGACATCGACATCTTCCTCGTCATCGACCCGGACGGACCGCAGGGCGGCTACCGCAACCAGCCACCGCTCGACGTGCTCAACGCGCTGCTGGCCGTGCTGCAGGAACGGTGGCCCGACGCGTACCGCGACGGCATGGCGATCATCATCCCCTACGGCGACGACGTCATGTCCATCGAGGCCGTCCCCACGTTCAAGCGCTCCGCTGGCGGCTACTTCATGCCTGAGCCCGCCGCTGGCACCTGGATCGCGACCAACCCCAAGCGCCACCACGAGCTCAGCATCGACAAAAACAAGGCATGCGACGGCAAATACGTCCCACTCGTAAAAATGATCAAGGGCGTCAACCGTGAACTTGGCGAGCCTGTCTCGCCGTCCTTCCTTCTCGAGGTGATGGCGCAAAGCATCGTGAAGACCCCGGTCGGCCGCTACCAGGACGAACTCGTTCTGTTCCTGGCCACCGCCGCCGACCGGATCGACGAAACCTGGTCTGACCCGGCCCGCCTCGGCGGCGACGTCAACACCGTCATGACCCCAACGCAGAAACGCGCCGCCGCGAATGCCCTACGCGGGGCGCAGCACATCGCCGAGCGGGCCGTCGACCTCGAGGACGAAGGCCAGGACCGCGCCGCGTACGCCGAGTGGAAGAAGCTCTTCGGCGAGCGGATGACCCAGCCGTGACGACCCAGAATACCCAACCCGGGCTCAGCGGGATTCCTGCGCGGCCCATCCACGAGGGGCAGCTCGACGACGAGATGATCAGGCTGCAGCGCGCAGCATCATCTAGCCACCGCCACGGCCAAATCATCGAAGCCATACGTAACACCGCTGCGCTCACGCTCGCCGCCGTCGGGCTCGTCGTCACCGCGACCGGGCACGGACGAATCCCCTCGGCGATCTTCGGCGCCGGTTGGTTCGCCGTCTCGTTTTTCCTGCTCAGGAACATGATGTCCGCGACCGCCAAGCAGGGCGCGCTGCTGCAGGAGCAGTTCGATACGGCGCTGTTCCGGCTGCCCTGGCGTCGGGCCGTGGCCGGTGACCCGGTCGCCGATCACGACATCGGTCGGCTCGCCCGAAGGCTGACCATCGGGGGGAAGCGCGACCGGCGCATCACTGACGGCTGGTACGACCCCACCAGCGGTGTGCACCACCCCTACGACGTACTCATCTCCCAGGAGCAGAACCTCGCCTGGGACGCCCGCCTTCGACGCACCTACAGCAACTGGATCGCGGGCGTGGGTATCGGATGGGTGATCCTCGGACTCGTCGTCGGGCTGTTGCCCGGTGCGACCATCACCGGGACGCTGCTGAGCTTCTACATCCCATCACTCGCGGCCCTCCAACTCGCCGCCGAAATCTGGTCGGGTCAACGCCGGGTCGCCGATGAACGGGAACGACTCGCCAAGCTTGTTCAAGCGGAGCTACGGGACGCCCAGCCTGGCTCCATCCCCGACGACGAACGAGAGCGGCTACGCGCAACAGCCCGAGACATCCAGGACGGGATCTTCCGAACCCGCCTCGACGTCGCCCGGGTACCCGACTGGCTGTACCGCCTTCATCGCAGCGCCGACGAACGCGACTTCGGCGACACAGCCGAGGGCCACCGCAGAAGACTCGCCGACTGACTGACGACGCCGCCAATGTGGAGACCGCGCGG
This sequence comes from Micromonospora sp. NPDC004704, assembly GCF_053601675.1. Taxonomy (NCBI): domain Bacteria; kingdom Bacillati; phylum Actinomycetota; class Actinomycetes; order Micromonosporales; family Micromonosporaceae; genus Micromonospora; species Micromonospora sp. NPDC004704. Next base: position 50,292 of record NZ_JBSGCD010000030.1, read on the forward strand.
CCGGCGGGCCTGGCGTTCTAGCCCCTGCTGCGCTGTACTCCTGAAGGCCGAAAAGGGAGCTGCTCGCAGCCAACGACGACAACCGACGGCCGGAGCAGGAGCACTAGGCTAGTCGTTCCGATGCTCCGGCGCGTCACGCGGTCGCGGCGGCCTGGGTGATACGAGCTGCCGACGCGGATGATGCCGTGAACGCGCCTGCTTCCGTAGCTGCCGGAGTCGCCCATCGAGGTTCGGGATGTGCTCGGCGTCGCCGTCCGCCTCGACCGTGGACGTCCGCACGAAAGTGTTCTCTTCCTCGTCGAACCGCCAGCCGGGCACCCACACATCGCCGCAGTCCTCACGGACATCCTCGTCAAGGGAGACCATGCCGAAGTCGATGCGGCTACGGTCGGGCCACCTCGTCGCGACAAACTCCATGTGGCCGGTGAACCTGGCGCTGTGGAACGACACGCGACTGAACGTGAAGTTCGTTCCACGGAACCGCACACCGCCCGCGAAACGCGCCGAGTCGAACCGGGCAAAACTGGTGAAGAAGGCCAAGTTGAAGTTGCTGCCGCCGTTGAACACTGTGCTGATGAACACCGCCTGATCGAACGACGCTCTCTGAAACCTGGCAGTGCCGCCGAAGTGTGTCCCGCGAAAGCTGGCAAGGCCGACAAACCTGGCATCGCTGAAGTCCGCGGCACCGAGATGGCACCCCGACAGGTTGAAGTCGATGAGCGTGGCCCCAGCGAGATCGACGTTGAACCGTCCCCACCAGGCCGGATCCTGCTCGTCCCACTGGCCAATATCATTCACCAGGTGGCGATTCAGGATTCGCTGCGCGGTCAGCCTCACTTCCCGTTCCTCACGCGGGTCGGGGCCGGACTCGGTGGTCCCGCCAACCGCCGCCGGCAGAGCACTGTCGCCGCGATCAAAAAAACGACCGCGGTGCGTAGTCACGGACGGCAATCCGACGCCGACGCGACCACGAACCTCGCCTACCTCTTTGGCCTCGACTGGCATCTCGCCGACCGCTACCGGCTACTCAAAGCGCGAGACACCGCGCGCACCCAGATGCAGAAGGCCGCCCAGGACCCGCTGCTCGGCCGGATCATCGGCAAGGTCGCGGACCTGCGTAGCGAGATCGCCCTGGCCGAGCGGCGGGTGCGGGATCTGGAACGCCAGGTCTCCGAGTTTCGCGTCGTCCCGCAGTACGAGCACCTGCGTGAGCAGGCAGACGCGCTTGACCAGCAGGTACGACAGCTACGCGCACGCGACGTCGTGGATCGACGCAACCTCCAGGACCTGGAACACGCGCTGCAGGAGACGACCGACCCCGACGTCAGCTACCTGGAGCCCGTATACGCCGAACTCGGCGTGTTGCTCAACGACCAGGTGCGGCGACGCTTCGACGAGGTCCAAGCCTTCCACGAATCCGTCGTACGGAATCGGCGCCGCTACCTCGACGAGGAAGCCGCCACCATTCGGCAACGCCTCGCCCAGAGCGAAACCGACCGTCAACGCCTCGGTGACCAACTCGCCGCCACGCTACGCACCCTGCAAGAAGGTGGCGCCCTAGAAGCGCTAACCACACTCCAACAGGTCCTCGCGCAGCAGCAGGCGCTCCTGTCCGCCCTGCGCCACCGCTAGGAGGCCGCCCAGGCCCTCGAAGCGACAAAACGAGAGATCACCCAGGCGCGCCTGACGCTGCAGCAGGAGATGGAGCGCGACATCGAGGACCGGCGGGGTTTCATCGATGAGGCAACAGTGATGTTCTCCGAGTTCGCCCGACGCCTCTACGGCCCCGGCCGCACCGCCCACCTCAAGTTCGAGGCCGGCGACCAGAGCCTGCGCATCGACCCGCACATCGACAGCGACAACAGCGCCGGCATCAGCAGCATGGTCATCTTCTGCTTCGACCTCACCCTCAACGTCCTCGCAACCCGGGCAAACCGCGCCCCCGGCATCCTCGTCCACAACAGCCACCTCTTCGACGGCGTCGACGACCGCCAACTAGCTGCGGCCCTGTCACTGGCCGCAGAGGTCACAGGCCGCGAAGGTCTCCAGTACATCGTCAGCCTGAACTCAGACGATCTCGACAAAGCCCGCCGCCGGGGCTTCGACGCCGACAAGTTCCTACTGTCCCAGCGACTCACCGACCGATACGACGACGGCGGCCTCTTCGGCTTCCGGTTCTGACCAGTGCATTGGCTTGCCGTTGCGGAGCAGCCTGTGGGAGCCAGCTCGCCTCGGCAGGGGTGTAGGCGTCCGTGTGCTGCTGGCCGCTGCCCGCCCCGTTGCCCCTGCGCCGCTGTGGAGTCTTTTCGATGTGTGTAGGTCATGCCTGTCACCGGCACCCAACTGGGTGCCGGTCTGCTGGTGTCTCCCGTCTCCTGCTGGCTGTCCCGCCCGGCGTGCGGGCAGGGGTCCTGCTTGATGAGGACCCCAACCGGACGGACCGCCGGGCCTGACAGCCCAGCTCAGCACCGTTCTGTCAGAGACCGCCGCTGCTGCGACTGATCCCTTTCTGGGATCTCCGGTGGGGGTGCTGCGGCTATACGCCGGCCGTGGCGTGGATGCCGGCCACCCGAGGTGTAGATGATGGCCTTCATCCCCCGATCATCACCCTGGGGGAATTCCGCCGCGGCCACGCCAACCCGCGCCTGGGACAATCGGATCCGATGATCAGCAACAGCTCCGGCGTACAGGTCGGCGACGGCAACATTCAGCACAACCACTACTACGGGCTTGCCACGCCCGGTGTGTCGCTGACGGAGTGGTGGAACGACACATGGTTGCCGTTCACCGACCCTCCCCTCGGCGCAGAGATCGTGCTGGCCGGGCGCCAAAAGCAGGCCGCCGCCCTGCGCGCCGCGCTCGACACCGGCCCGGCCGTCGTCGAGGTCGGGGGCGAGCTGGGCGCGCTGGAGCTGAAGGCGTTCATCGCGGCGGCCCTGAACGGCACGCCGTTGGGTGATCGCACGCTGCTGATCGACGATCAGGCGGCCCTCCGCGCCCACCTGGCGGCGCAGGAGCCGCGGATCCTGGCCGTGCCGACCAGCCTGCCGCTGAACGAGATCCCACTCCGGCGCCCGCACACCATCCTGGTGTACGGCAAGCTCGTGCCGAACCCGGCCGTAGAGGTGCCCGCGCTCGACGAGGAGGAGGTCGAGAGGCACCTGTCCGCCCCGATCGAGCCGGACCGGGCCCGGTCCCTCGGCGTCCTGGCCCGGCGTGGGCTGGGCCAGCTGTGGCGGGCCCTGGCCAAACACCGCTCGCTCGCGATTCCGCCCTGGGCCCGGTCTGCCGATGTCCGCCTCCGGCGGCTGGCGCTGCTGGGCGGCTGGCACGGCGATCACGACGGCGATCGGGCGATCGTCAGTGAGTTCACCGGGGTGGATAACGCCGAGATGGCCGAGATCTCCGCTCAGGCGGCCGCGGACCCGGACACGGCGATGCTCGGGCACCTGGGTCAGCGGTGGTACGTGCAGGCGCCCGAGGACACCATCGTCCTGCTGGTGCCCAGCTTCACCGAGGAGGACCGGGCGGCATTCGCCGGCCTGGCGGTCCGCGTCCTCACCACGCACGGCGGGTCAGTGGCGATCCGGCGCGGCATCGCGGAGTCGCTGGTCGTCCTCGCGGTCCGCGGTGGTTCGGCCGACCTCGTGCACCGGGTGGTGCGCGAGGTTATGACCCAGGCGAACGTCTCCCTCGCGGACGTGCTGACGTATCTGGCCGAGGCATCCCCCACCGCGTTCCTCGACGCCGTGCGGACCGGCCGCCCCTCTTCCCGAGCGGCCCTGGAACTCCTCGCCTGGTCAACCGAGCATTTCGGCGGTGCGGTCGAGGCTCTGGCCCGGATGGCCGCGGCCGATCCGGGCAGCGATCAGCCGGACCGGCCGGGCGCCTCGCTCGCCGAGATCTTCGAGGTCACACTGCCCCAGACCAACGCACCCCGGCCGGTCCGGCTGCGCGCCCTGAAGCGGATGCTCCGCGACCAGCCCGAGGTCGCCCGGACGCTGCTGCTCGACCTGCTCCGGTCGGCCCGGCACGGAACCATCGGTACGCTCCACCCGACGCCGCTCCTACGGGACTGGCCGATACCGGGGACGCTGCCGCCGGCCGAGACCTACGCCGCCTTCCGGGACGTCGCCGGCCTGGCCCTGGACGACCTCGACGACGATCCGGAACGCTTCCTCGCCCTCATCCCGCTGTCCGACAACCTGCCCGACGACCAGCGCTCCGGCTTCGTGGAGCGGCTGATGTCCCTGTCCGGTTCGGTCGACGACGAGGAGATGCGGCGGCGTCTGTCCGAGGCGCTCCGCGAACTGATCGCCCTGCACACCGACGTCGGCGACGCGCCGTGGGCGATGTCGGCCGCCGAACTCGCGCCGTTCCGGCGGGCCGCCGACGCGCTCGCGCCCTCCCAACCGGCCGACCAGACGTTCTGGCTGTTCGGCGACCGGTGGCCTCAGCCGGAGGGCGTCACGAGGAGACGGTCCAGCGCGGAGTACTTCACCGAGCTGTCCCGGCTGCGGGCCGAGGCGGTGGCGCGGATCCTGGCCTCCGGCGGTCTCGACGCGCTGGTGGCGCTGGCCGACCGGACCGGGAACGGCGACCTGATCGGGGCCGCCCTCGCCCAGTCGCCGTCCACCGAGCACGACGACGTGCTGCTGACCTGGCTGTCCGAGGACCGCCCGACGAGCCGGCCGGACATCGCGTTCGAGTACTTCGCGCTGCGGATCCGGCGCGGCGCCGACTACCTCGACCGCACCTCGGATCCGACTGCGCGGGCGAGGCTGCTGCTGGCGCGGCGCGATCCGGAGAACACCGATCCCGGTCCCGAGGCGGCCGCCGTCTACTGGCGCGAGTTCGGCGTCAACGGCCTCGGCCCGGAGTTCACCGGTGTCGCGAAGGCGGCGGCCGGCCTGATCAGCGTGGGCCGGTTCGCGGCGGCCCTGGATCTGATCGCGATGTACGCCGAACAGGCCGACACGCGCGAGGTCGCCGTCGAGGCGGCCACCGCCTGCGAGGGATTCGTCCGGTCGGCGGAGGAGGACCGCCGGCTTTCCGGATACGACCTGCAGATCGTCGTCGAACTGCTCGAACGTCACCGGGACGCGCTCGGGCCGCATCGGGTGACCGAGATCGAGCTGAACCTCGTCCCGCTCCTGCGCTACGACGCCCGTACGCCGACGATCCATGCCCGCCTCGCCGAGGCCCCGGCCTTCTTCGCCGAGCTCGTCGAGACCGCCTTCCGCGCCGAGGGCTCCGACGAGACCGTCGACGACCCGGACCAAATTGCCCGGACCCGCGCCATCTTCCAGGTCCTGCGTTCGTGGCGCCGCTGCCCGGGCACCGGCCCGGACGGGACCATCGACGCCAAGGCCCTCGCGGTCTGGGTCGAGGAGGCAAGACGACGGTTGTCGGCCTCCGGCCGGCTGCGCCTCGCCGACGGGAAGATCGGCGCCGTCCTCGCTTTCGCCGAGCCGGACGGGGACGGCTCGGTGCCACCTCTGGCCGTACGCGAGGTGCTGGAGGACGCCGACAGTGACGCGATGGACAGTGGCCTCTGGGGCGGCCTCTACAACCGGCGCGGGGTGACGTGGCGTGGCCTCCGGGACGGCGGCGCTCAGGAGCGGACGCTGGTCGAGCGTTTTCGGGAGTACGAACGTCAGGCCGAGGGATGGCCTCGATCGCAGCGGATCCTCCGGCAGTTGGCCGGCACGTACGAGCGGGAGAGCCGCAAGCATGACCACGACGCCGAGATCTGGCGACGCAGGATCGAGTGGTGACGATGGAGATGACATGGACCCGATGGACGTTCTGATCGTCGCGGCGATCCCGCTGGAGCACGAGGCCGCCAAGGCCGGCATCGAGGACTGGACACTCTGCGATGAGGACGACCCGCATCCGTACCTGCGGGGCGAGTACCGATGCTCCGATGGCCGGCGGTTGTCGGTGGCGCTCGCCCGGCCGGTCCGGATGAGCGGCCGCCCGACCGGGGTCGCGGCCACCGCGCTGGTCGACCGGCTGCGTCCGGGCTGCCTGGCCATGCCCGGTGTGTGCGCGGGCAATCCGGGCCAGGTCGCGCTGGGCGATGTGGTGGTGGCCGAGATGACGTACGAGTACGACGAGGGCAAGCAGACCAGGGACGGCTTCGTCGGCGACCACCGGCAGTTCCAGCTCGACCAGAAGTGGATCCGCGCCGCGCAGGAGCTGAATCCTCCGAGCGGGCTGCCCAGCTACGGCCCCGCAACCGAAGAGGAGGCCGCCCTCTGGCTGCTGGAACGGCTGCTCCTCGATCAGGACCCGGTGAAGCACCCGGCGTTCGAACGCTACTTCCCACCGGGCACGTGGCTGCAACGGCCGGAGGCGATCGAGGCCCGGGGGCACATCGTCCGGCCCGGGGTGGAGTGGGTGCTGACCGAGGAGGGCCGCACGTTCATCGAGCGCGCCCGCTACGACGATGTGCATGGGCCCGCGAAGCTGCCGTTCGCGGTGGCGGTGGCGCCCATGGCCAGTGGGAGCTACGTGGCCAAGGATGGCGAGGCCTGGGCGCGGCTGTCGGCGATGGGCGTACGCACCGTCACCGGCCTGGACATGGAGGCCGCGACCATCGCCACCGTGGCCGAGACCCAGGGTGTACCGGACTGGCTGGTGGTCAAGGGCGTCATGGATCACGCCGACCCGGCCAAGGACGACCGCTACAAGCGGTTCGCGGCCCGTGCCTCGGCCGAGGTCCTCTACGCCCTGCTGGACCGGCGGGCCGGCCGATCACCGAACCCGGCCGCACGCGACGTACGGCTGGAAAGTGTCCGGGGTCTGCAGATCGGCGACCACAACGTCCAGCACAACACCTTCAACGGCTGAGTGGTGCGGGTGGAGGGATTCGAACCCTCATAGGCGCTGAGCAAGCGTTTCACAGCCGCTCCCGACCCTCCCGCGTCGGCGCACCCGCATGAGGACTGGCCGTCCCCGTGAGGACGGCCAGTCGGTGGGGCCGCCGTGGACTCGAACCCCGAATCTAAGAGGACGTCTGATTCACGTAGTTCGTCGGTTATGTGGGTTTAGCCGTATCGCCAGGTTGGGGTGGTTTCGGCGGTGAGGCGTTCGGCGAGGTTGTCGATCATCGCGATGGTGATCATGCTCGCGGAGTTGTCGGGTCGGGCCTCGTAGTCGCGCGATCGGCCAGGTTGAGGCGAGGCAGTTGGGGCTCGTGGGTGCTCCGTGGGTGCTCGGACGTCGGGGAACCGACACGAACGCTCCGGGACGCGGTCGGATTTCGGGGAAATCCCGACTATCGATCAAACTCCATGCGTGACGCTCGCAGGCCCTGGACCTGTATGGACGCGGTGGGATGCGGCCGGACTGAAGTGGTTGCCGTCGGACAAATCTTGCGATAAAGTCGAGTGTGGAGAAGTGTCACCTCCACTTCGGACTACGGATCAGAAGGTTAGGGGTTCGAGTCCCTTCGGGCGCACAAGATCAAAAAACGTCTGACCTGCGGAAACGCGGTCAGACGTTTTTTGTTGATCGTCCTAGCTGGACTGTGGGTGCCGTCCGGATGGCGTGTTTCTGTAACTACTCTCCGTAATGTAAATGGGTCGCGTGAGGCGCCGACCTGGCGTTTTGGGGTGAGTTATCGCTAGGCGATAAGTCACCGGCGATGAGCCACCACAGGGCGTGGCGGTCAGGGCCGCGCTGGCGGGAGATCCGGGCCATGGGTCACAGCAGCGTGCTCCAGTAGTCCCAGAATCTGTGGGTGATGGCCAGCGCGATGATCGTGAACCAGACGGTCAGGACGATGCCGTGGTAGCTGGCCAGGACGTGGCCGGTGCGCCGCCAACGATCGGACGTGGACAGGATCCCGGTGTGCAGGTTGTGCACCGTGACGTACCAGAAGATCGGAATCGTGACCGCCCACACGACCATGCAGTAGGGGCACAGCGCGTTGATGCGGTAGAGGCTTTGGAAGATCAGCCAATGGATCAGTCCGACGCCGAGTGCCGTCCCCGCGTGCAGGCCGAGCCAGAACCAACGGGGCAGCGCGGCACCCGCGAGCAGCATCACACCAATGGTGGCGGAGACCGCGAATCCAGCCACACCCAGCAGCGGATTCGGCAGGCCGAACACCTCGGCCTGCCAACTGGTCATCACCGATCCGCAGGACACGATCGGACTGATGCTGCACGACGGGACGTACCCGGGTCGGGACAGCAGGTTGATCTTCTCGATGATGAGGATGCCCGACGCGGCGAGCCCGATCATCCCGCCAACGGTCAGCACCCAGGGCAGGATCCGCAGCACGGCAGGGACGGGTCGTCGATGACCCGCCGCCGTGGTCACCGCTTGGGCGGGTGCACTGACAGGTGTGGGTCCGGTGGTGCTCACCGGGCCAGTTCCTGATCCAGCAGGGCCACGAAGGTGGCGTGGTCGGGCAGGCCGTCGATGGGGGTGCCGTTGATGAAGAAGGTGGGGGTGCCTCGGACGCCGAGGGTGGCCCCGTCGCGTTGGTCGGCCGCCACCCGCTCGGCGACATCCGGGTCCTGCAGGTCCAGGGCGAATCGGTCCAGATCCAAACCGAGCTCGCGCGCGTAGCCGGCGAAGGTGTCGGTCTGTGGATTGCCGTCCTGGTGACCCCACTGGGTCTGGCGCTGGAACATGAGGCCGTACATGGCCTCGAACCTCCCCTGCCGGGCGGCGGCCTCGACCGCCCTCGCGGCGAGTTCGGCGTTGGGGTGGCTGGCGACGGGAAAGTACCGGACCACGAACGTGATCCGGTCGGCGTACGCGGCGCGGATCTTCTCCACCGTCGGGTAGGTCGCCCCGCACGCCTCACATTCGAAGTCCAGGAACTCCACCACGGTGACCTTGCCGTCGGCGGCGGTCGACAGTCGGTGGCTGTCCGGCCGGACCAGGGCGGGGTTGGCCGTGTCGGTGACCTGTGGGCCCTGGCCGCCGGGTGTGGCGGGGCCGTCGGCGAGCGCCGCGGCCATGATCACGGCGGCCACCACGGCCACGATCACCAGCGATGTCTTCACGTTGCGAGTCATGTCCTACCGATCCGATCTGGTCTGTGTGCTGGCTGTCTGGGATGAGGCGGCCCGCATGGCGATCCCCGGGGTGCCGGAGACGTCGCCGCGCGAACGGCTGAGGGGACGTGGGGAAGCCCCTGCGCGTCACCCGCACCGGTCGAAGCAGGGGTGGTGGCAATCGGCGATGGGAGACAGGCGGTCACCGCGGGGTGAGGCCGCAAGGATCCGCGTTGGCTCGGCCACGCCGATGACCTCGTACTTGTCGCCATCGAGGACCACGGGGCGCGCGTGCCGAACAGGATGTGACTGCGCCCCGACCACCGCTACGGTGTGCCGGGCTCGTGTCATCCACCCGCGATGAGGGGCTGAGGGTTGTGGCCCGGTGTGGCCTGGCCGACCCGTCGCGTGCGGGGGCCTACGTGCGGGACACGCAGAGGCAGAGCAGTTGGGGCTGGAGTGACCGTTGCGCGGCCATCGTCACCTGGCGGCCTGCCGCCAGCAACCGCTTCCACCAGCCGCCACCGGACCGGGACAGGAGCGCGGCACCGGCGGCTGCCAGCAGTGCCAGGCAGACGGCACCGGCGCCGGCCTCCGGGTGGGAATCGTTGACGGGGTTGCTGTCCAGCGTGCGAGCGACGATCGCGGGTGTGTCGACCACCGACACGACGGCCACGAGCGAGTGCGCCGCCGTCGTCGTCGCGGCGGCCGCATCGGCGCCGCAGTCGGTGGCGTGGGCGAGTCCCGCGGGTGTCAGCACCATGCCGGCGGCCCCGTTGGTGCACTGCATGCCGTGCAGCAGCGCCACCGCGGCGAAGGCGGCGACCGCGATCAGCTGCCGCATCCACGCCATGGGCGTGGTGGTGCGATAGCTTCCGCAGGTCATGCACCTCAGGCTACGACACCGTCAGCGTTCGGTCCCGCCGCTGTCGCCCATGCTGTGAACCCGACGCTCGGTGCCGGGCTGAGGACCGGGGATCACGAGTTGGCTCCTCGCCGCGGCGTGTACGCCGGCTAGAGCTGGTCGAGCCAGACCACGATTCCGGTCAGGTCGTTGAGTACGGCAGCGACGCCCGCCCTGATGGCCGCCGCGCAGCGCTCGGGAGTGAACGAGGCGGGGTCGTACGTCGAGGACGCGTTGACCCCCTCGCCACGGAACGATGCACCGGACCAGTCGACGGACGTGACGTTGTGGGTCGGCTCGGCCAGTTCCGCGCCCACCACGAGGATCGGCTGTGACAGGTGGCTCGGGGCGACCAGCGTGAGCGGGTCGACGAGGTCGTTGCCCGCACTGACGATGAGGTCCGGGCTCATCCCGAGGGCCTTGGTGATGCTGGTGACGGGATCGTGGAGGTCGGCGGTCACCGTCCTGAGGTCGACGTCCTCGTCCTCCGCCCAGTCCTTGACAGCCTTCACGAGGGCCTTGGTCGGGCTGTCGTCACCCGCGGTGAGCAGCACCACCCGGTAGCCCTTCGACGGGTGCACCGCGTCCCACGAGCCGGGTTGCGGGGTAACGGTCGCCTCCGGGGCGGGGCGGGCGGAGGGGTCGACAAAACCCGGGCCGAGAGTGCCGATGGCGATGGGCTTGGGGTGCGGCCGGGACCAGTCGTCGCCGGAGCTGCATCCGGTGACCAAGGCGGCGACCGTGGCCAGCGTGACAACGGCCCGAAGCGGAGGGCGCAAGTGATCGTCCTCTTCAGTGGTGGCGGAAGGTGCGCGTAGTTCTTTGTATTCCTATCCCAACTACTCCCGTGCCCGACCGGCGGGCGGTTCTTCCGGGAGTTTGTTTTCCAGCGGTTCGCCGGTGGTCGGGCTGGTGTTAACCCTCGCCATGCAACGTGCACTGGCCATTACGAGGGAGCCGCATGATGAGACCCGTCCGCCGTACCGTTATCGTCACCGTTGTCGGGATCGCGGCGGCAGTCATCGCTATTCTGAACGCCGTACCGGCGTTCGCCCATGGATTTTCGTCGACTGTGTACGCGAATATCACAGCGGGAGACGAGGGTCACATACGGACGAAGCTGGGGCTCGAATACGACCTCTTTGTGGTGTCCGCCGCCGACTACGAGGACGACAATTCTCTCTTCCGGGACGGAACCGCCGCATTCGACGCGGGCGACACCGGGGCGCAGGCGGCGGCGCTGAAGACCCACGCGCAGTCGGCCACCAAATATGTTACCGAGCGCTTCTCTGTGACCTCGGATGGTGAGTCCTGTACGGCCACCCAGGTCGGCGACGTGGCGATGACCGAGCGGGAGGGCGTGCCGTACGCCGATCTGGTGTTCGACTGGACCTGCCCGGAGCGGGCCGACGCGCACCAGGTGCGCAGCGGTCTTTTCCCTGACGGGGAGGGTTACGTCAAGGGCACCAAGACGATCGTCACGTACGAGATCGACGGTCGCTCCGGCTCTGCCGCGCTCGACTCGGCCAACCCGTCCTTCTCCACCGGGCAGGCCTGGTACGAGCGGTTCCGGGAGTTCTTCGTCCTGGGTGCCGAGCACCTGCTCACCGGGATCGACCACATCCTGTTCCTGGTGGCGCTCATCGCCGGATCGCGGCGTCTGCGTGAGATCGTGCTCGCCGCCACCAGCTTCACCCTGGCGCACTCGGTGACGTTCATGCTCGCCGCCCTCGGCCTGGTCGACGTGCCCGCAGGCGTCGTGGAACCGGTGATCGCGTTGTCGATCGCCGTGGTCGCCGGCTGGCATCTGTGGGGGATCTGGCGACGCGGTGACCACGCCACCGACCTGGAGACGGCGGGCCGAGGGCACTTCAGTCTCGATCGTCGGGGCTGGATTCGGCTCGGGGTGGTGTTCTGCTTCGGTCTCGTGCACGGCCTGGGTTTCGCGGGCGCACTGGGAATCAACGAAGCCTGGTCCTGGACTCTGCTGTGGTCCCTGCTGGTGTTCAACGTCGGTATCGAAACCGTGCAGTTGACGATCATCGCGGTGGTGTTCCCGTTGCTGATCGTATTGCGGCGCCGTGCGCCGAAACTCGGACTCTGGGCGACCGGTGTCGTTTCTGCGGGCGTGTCCATCATGGGGCTGGTCTGGTTCATTGAACGCGTGTCCGGGTTCTGAGTCAGTCCAGGTATCTCGGAAAGTCCAGGCAGTCGCAAGATCACGTTCATGACGGGTTCATCATCCAGGTAAAGCTTGAGATGCGATTCCCCGTCATCGGGAAAAGCTTTTCCATATATCTATTGGAAAGCTTTCCATATCTCTATCGAACAAGGAACGGAAATCGATGACATCGAGCAACACGACACGGGCCTCCGGGCTTGTGCGGCGCCGCGTGGCCGCAGGGGCCACGGCGGCATTCCTGGGCTTGGCGGTAGCCGCCGGTAGCGGCCTGGCGTCCGCTGCCAGCGCAGCCGAGTCCACCTCGCTCACCGGCATCGTCCTCGGTGTGGGCGCCGACGAGACCCAGCGCATCGTGACCTGGTACTCCTCGGCCGACACCGCACAGAAGATCCAACTGGCCCCGACCGCCGAGATCGTCAACGGCGAGTTCCCGGCCGGCGCCCTCAGCTTCGATGCCACCGGTGGGGCGAACATCGCCACCAGCGGCGGCTTCAACCGGCACGCCACGATCACCGGTCTGAAGGAGCACACGGCGTACTCGTACCGTGTCGGCGCCGAGGGCAACTGGTCCCCGGCGTACTCGTTCAAGACGCAGGACTTCGAGGGCGACTACGACTTCCTGTTCTTCGGCGACCCGCAGATCGGCTCCTCCGGCGACATCGCCAAGGACCAGGCCGGTTGGCAGGACACCCTGAACGTCGCGCTCACCGCCAACCCGAACATCGAGATGCTGGTGTCGGGCGGTGACCACGTCGAGACGGCGAACACCGAGGCCCAGTGGAACGCCTTCCTCGCCCCCGACCAGCTTCGCCAGTACCCCGTCGCGGCCACCATCGGTAACCACGACGTCGGCGGCAAGGCCTGGGAGCAGCACCACTTCACCCCGAACACGGACCGCTCGGCCCCGTACTACGCCAACGGGAACCCGGCGTCCAACACCTCGGGTGGCGACTACTGGTACATCTACAAGGACGTGCTGTTCATCGACCTGAACAGCAACAGCTACGCCACCTCCTCGGGCGGCGGCGGCGACGAGGCGCACACCGCGTACGTCACCGACGTCATCAACCAGCACGGTGCCGAGGCCAAGTGGAAGGTCCTCGTCTACCACCACTCGATCTACTCGCCGGCCTCGCACGCCAAGGACGGCGACAACAAGGCCCGCCGCGTCGACTTCCCGACCACGTTCTCGAAGCTCGGCGTCGACATGGTGCTCCAGGGCCACGACCACAGCTACTCCCGTAGCTACCTGATCAAGAACGGCGAGAAGGCCGACCCGAACGAGCAGCCCGGTGCCGAAGACGTCGTCGCCGGCCCCGGCGGCGTCCTCTACGTCACCGCGAACTCGGCCTCCGGCTCGAAGTACTACGACATCACCAAGCCGGACAGCAGCGGCACCAGCGGCGCGGGCAACGGCGCCGACCCGCTGAACCCGAACAACTACTGGTACAACTCGGTCGAGAACCAGGAGCACGTCCGGACCTACGTCAAGGTCCAGGTACGCAACGACAAGCTCGTGGTCGAGAACATCCGCAGCGCCGCCAACGGCGACCAGGGCGTGGGCTCGATCGTCGACAAGGTCTCGGTGCACCCGCTCCACGCCGACGGCCAGGACCTCCAGGTCAACGTGCCGGACGTGGCTCCGGGTGAGTTCGGCTGGACGATCGACGGCAACAACGGCCTGGTGGACCTCGGCACCGCGCAGGAGGTCAACGGCAACCACTTCGAGGCGGCCGGCAAGATCAACCCGATCATCGTGTCGGACAGCCGTCGCTCGCTCTCCCCGTGGTCGATCTCGGCCAGCGTGGGTGACTTCCAGGACGGCAGCAAGAAGTTCTCCGGCTCCTACCTCGGCTGGACCCCGTACGTGCTCGACGCGGGTGCCGGTGCCCAGGCCAGCGCTCCGGTGCTCTCCTCGTACGACGACCAGGGCCAGGGCCTGTCGGTCTCGCGCGGCCTCGGTTCGGCCGAGCAGGGCCACCCCCGCGGCTCGGCCAAGCTCGGTGCCGACCTGGGTCTGAAGTTCCCGGACAGCATCGCGAAGGGCAACTACCGCGCCACCCTCACGATCACCGCGCTGAGCAGCTGATCGGATCCGCTCTACCGGGCGGGGTAGGCACCTACGGGTGCTTACCCCGCCGCTCCGCTCCAACCCGCTCCAGATCCCCTGAGGACCACGAGATGCAATCGTCCACAACGTTTCGGAACACAGGCGTCGCCGCCTTTCTCCGTACCGCGGCTCTGGCCCTGATCGCGGTCTTCGCGGTCGTCGGCCTGGCCGCCGGCCCAGCCCTGGCGGCGGACGGCGATGTCGCCTGGACGGTGAGGACGGCCTCGAACAGCTACGGCGCCGACCGGTCCAGCTTCAGTTACGCCGTCAACCCCGGTGGCGCGGTCGACGACGCCATGGTCGTCGCCAACCACGGCCCGGTCGCGCTCGACCTGACCGTCTACGCCGCCGACGGCTTCACGACCGACACGGGTCAGCTCGACCTGCTCGCCAAGGACGGTAAGTCCGTCGGCGTCGGTGCCTGGGTAAAGGCCGGCGGCGGCAGCGTCCACGTCGAGCCCGGCAAGACCGCCCAGGTCCCCTTCAAGGTCACCGTGCCGGGCAACGCCACGCCCGGCGACTACGTGGGCGGGATCCTGACCTCCCTGACCCAGCCCGACCAGGCGGCGGGGATCAACGTGGACCGGCGCCTCGGTATCCGGATCAAGCTGCGGGTCGGCGGCGAGCTCAAGCCGAACCTCGTGGTCGAGGACCTGCACGTGGACTACGACGGCACGTCCAATCCGTTCGCCAAGGGCGACGCCACGGTCACGTACACGATCCACAACACCGGGAACGCCGTCCTGTCGGCCCAGCAGGCCGTGTCGGTCTCCGGCCCGTTCGGCTGGCTGCGGGTCGACGCGGGCGAGATCAAGGCGCCGCCGGAGTTGCTTCCGGGTGAGAGCCGGAAGGTGTCCGTACCCGTGCACGGTGTGGCACCCGCGCTGAGGCTGGCCGCGACCGCGACCCTGACGCCCCTGCTCACCGACGCGTCGGGTTCCACCACCCCGCTCGAACCCGTCGAGGCCACGACGCACGGCTGGGCCACCCCGTGGCAGCTCCTGGTGCTGGTCGTCGTACTGATCGCTGTTGCCGTCGGGGCGTACCTGTTCGCCCGCCGCAACCGCGCCCGGCGCAAGCAGCGCGAGGACGGCCGGGTCCGCGACGCCGTCGCGCAGGCACTCCGCGACAAAAACCCGGACGTACGCTGACCGCCCCGTCCTCCATGCCCCGGTAGGGCTGTGGCGGTTCTGCGCCCCCGTGGGGGTAGTGGAACGCCACAGCTCGACCACCACCTGCCCACCGAGGCGGTGGATGATGCGGGGGATGGGGGAAGGGAAGCAGCGATGACAGGTTTCGACTCCGTACCGACGCCGGGTCGGCGGGTGACGTTGGGCAGTTGGCCGACACCCGTCGAGCCCGTGCCCCGGCTCGCCGAGGCCATCGGGCTCGCCCCCGGCGGTCTGTGGCTGAAGCGGGACGACCTCGGTGGTCTCGGTGCAGGGGGCAACAAGGTCCGCAAGCTCGAATGGACCGTCGGCGCCGCGCTGACCAATGGTGCGGACACCCTGGTCACGACCGGTGCGCCGCAGAGCAACCATGCCCGGCTGACCGCCGCCGCGGGCGCGCGACTCGGTCTGCGGGTGGTGCTGGTCTTCCCCGGTGAGCCGGGTCGGTCCAGCTCCGGGAACCTGGCCCTGGACGGTCTCTTCGGCGCCGAGATCCACTGGGCCGGTGACGTGGACCGGGGCCAACTCGCCACCGTTGCCACCGGGATTGTCGACGAGCTGCGCGGTGGCGGGGCCCGGCCCGAACTGATTCCGTTCGGCGGCTCCAACGCCGTCGGGGCGTACGGGTATGTCGAGGCGGGTCGGGAACTGCTCGTACAGGTGCCCGATGTCGACGTTGCCGTGGTCGCGCTGGGCTCCGGCGGCACCATGGCGGGACTCGTCGTCGCGCTCGGCGCAGACAGGGTGCTCGGAGTCGACGTCGGCGCCCTGCCCGAACCGGCCGAGGCGGTCGCCGCCCTGGCCGGTCGGCTCGGTGGGACCGGGGTGCCCGCGCACGAGCTGCGCATCCGGGGCGACCAGGTCGGCGACGGCTACGGCCACCTCACCGGGCCGTCCGCCGAAGCACTGGAGCTGACCGCGCGGAGCGAGGGCATCGTGCTCGATCCGATCTACACGGGCCGGGCGATGGCGGGCCTGATCGCTGCCGTACGGGACGGGGACATCGCCCCGGACGCCAGGACGGTCTTCCTGCACACCGGTGGCCTGCCCGGACTGTTCGGTCACCCCGACACGATCAGCCGGGCCGAATCGGCTCTCGGCCGCTACCGCCCCGCCCCGGCCGGCAACGCCTCCTGACCGCACGGAACGGCCGTGGCCGGCGAGACCACCGCCGAGCCACGGCCCGCAACCGTCGTACGTGCAAAAGCTCGTTCGAACCCGGTCAGCACCAGCTCAACGTGGAGTTGACCCGGGTCACATTCCGGACCACGTTGTTGGCGCCACCGCAGGGGTTCTGGGTGATGTTGGTGTTGGTCACCGTCAGGTTCTGGAACGTGATGCCGGAGGAGATCGGGAACTCCGTACGCGCGGCGACCCTGACCTCGCCGCCGCCGGTGACCGTCCCGGAGACCCCGGCGATCGTCACGTTGTAGCAGTTCTCCACCAGGATCGAGTTGTTGCCGGTGTTCGAGATGGTCACCCGGTCGATGACGGCCCCGCCGCTCTCCGAGACGCAGAAGATCCCGCGTCCGCCACCTCGGGCGATCACGGTGCCGACCCGGATGTTCGTCGGGTAGCTGCTGCCGATCCGGCCGTTGCGGTTCGCCATCCGGAACGCGGCGTACCCGGTGCCGGTGCCGGCGTTGTCGGCGTCGACGGTCCCGACGGTGGCGTTGACCGTGTCGTTGAGCAGCAGGCCCGATTCGCCGGTGCTGCGGGCGGTGACGGTCCCGACCGTCAACCCGTCCACCCCGTACGTCTCCACGCCCTGGCTGCTGGTTCCCTGCACGTACACGTTGTCGATCCGGATGTTGCGTACCTTCACCGCGCGGTCCCCGCCGTGGTTGTCGATCCGCACGCCCAGGCCGCTGGAGAGTCGCATGTCGATCTGTCCCAGGATCAGGTTGTTGACGTTGCGCATGAAAATCCCGTACAGGGGTGATCCGGTGAGGTTCAGGTGCTGCACCTCGATGTCGGTGGCGCCTCTGGCGTACACCGGTGCCTGGTCTCCGGATCCTGATCCGGTCACGTTGATCGTGCCGCAGACGTCGAGGATCGTGTAGCTCGGCAGGGAGAGGCGCGCTCCCGCGCTCATCGAGCCCGAGCCGCGTACGACCACCCGCTGCTTCGAGGTACGTCCCGAGGAGAGACTGTTCACCGCCGCCTGCATCGCGGAGCGCATGTCGGTGCCGGTGTAGACCGTGCTGCTGCCGTTGCGGGCGGTCCAGGTGCTCCCGTTCAGCACCGCCTCGGCGTTGAACGAGCCACTGCCGCAGCCGGTGCCACCTCCGCCGGAACCGATCCGGTTGAGTTGCCACTGCTGGTTCCAGCCGCCCAGGTCCTGGAACTGGGAGATGATCCCGCCGTCGGCGGTGGACCATTCCCAGATGTCCAGCGCCTTGCCGCTGTGCCGGTTGACGAACCGCACGTGCCCGCCGTCGGAGTCGGCGACCTGGAAGTGCTGGCGGGTGGTGCCGTTGTCGGCGTTCTGGACGAGTTGGGTGCCGTCGTTGGCGTTCGGCAACTCGAGGAACCTGCCGCTGTGCCGGGATCTGATCTTGTAGTAGCCGCCGCCCGCGTCGACGAACTGCCACTGCTGCTGGTTTCCGTCGTTGCGGGTCCACTGCACGATCGGGGCGCCGTCGTTCGTCGCGAAGTTGTAGACGTCGAGTGCCTTGCCGCTGTGGCGCGAGGTGATGACGTAGTAGGCGCCGGTGTCGATGGTGGCGGCCGAGGCCGGCTGCGGGCTGATGGTGGCACCGGCGCCGACCAGGGCGACGGCCGTGGCGACGGCGAGGCCGATCCGGCGGCGGTTTCTGCGGGATCCGTTGTCGGGGACGGGTTGGGTGGTGGCGGTGAGCGTCATTGGTCCTCCCGGACCTGGGGTCGCACTGACCCGGAAAAGCCCGGTGCCGGGCGACGCACCGGGCAGGGGAAAGGGCCTTCCAACAGCACCCGCACGCTATCGAATCGTTTCAATCAAGTCAAGTTTATCAATGGCTTGTCGCCACGTGAGATCAGGGGCCCGCCGGTACGACCGTGTCCGGCGGGGAAGGGGCCGGCTAGCGCCGGGTACGCGACGCGGTGCCGGCCGACAGGGTGCCCCCGGAGATCCGGGTCAGGAACTCGAAGTTGCTCCCGGACTTGCGCAACTGGTCGAGCAGTTGCTCGAGGGACTGCTGGGCGTCCTGGCCGCTGAAGGCCCGACGCAACCGGCCGATGATGGCCAACTCCTCCGGGGCCAACAGGACCTCTTCCATCCGGGTGCCGGAGGAGTGGATGTCGACCGCCGGGAACATACGCTTCTCCGCGAGCTTGCGGTCCAGCCGCAGCTCGGCGTTGCCGGTGCTCTTGAACTCCTCGAAGATGACCCCGTCCATCGCCGATCCGGTGTCGACCATGGCCGTGGCGATGATGGTCAGCGAGCCGCCGTTTTCCATGTTCCGGGCCGCACCGAGCAGCCGCTTCGGCGGGTGCAGCGCGGCCGAGTCGATACCACCGGACATGGTCCGGCCGCCGGTCGGCGCCGCCAGGTTGTACGCCCTGGCCAGCCGGGTGATCGAGTCGAGCAGGACCACCACGTCCTGGCCGAGTTCGACCAGTCGCTTGGCCCGCTCGATGGCCAGCTCCGCGATCGTGGTGTGGTCCTGGGTCGGCCGGTCGAAGGTCGAGGCGATGACCTCGCCCTGGACCGACCGCTGCATGTCGGTGACCTCTTCGGGGCGCTCGTCGACCAGCACCACCATCAGGTGACATTCGGGATTGTTGCGGCTGATCGCGTTGGCGATCGCCTGCATGACCATGGTCTTACCGGCCTTGGGCGGTGACACGATCAGCGCCCGCTGACCCTTGCCCAGCGGCATGACCAGGTCGATCAGCCGGGTGGTGAGCAGGTTCGGCTCGGTCTCCAGGTTCAACCGCTCCTGCGGGTACAACGGCGTCAGCTTGTAGAAGTCCGGTCGCCGCCGGGCATCCTCCGGGTCGGCACCGTTGACCGTGTCCAACCGGACCAGCGGTTGGTGCCGGCGCTGGTCGTCGTCGGGGGCGGGACGGGCCGCGCCCGTCACCGCGTCACCCCGGCGGAGGCCGTACCTGCGGGCCTGGGCGATCGAGACGTAGACGTCGTCCGGGCCGGGCAGATACCCACCGGTACGGATGAAGCCGTGGTTGTCCTGGAGGTCGAGGATCCCGGCGACCGGTACGAGCGCGGTGTCGTCGCCGATCCGGGTCTCGTCCTGGCTGTCGCCCCGGCTGCGGTCACGGGTGGTACGGGTGCGGCGGCCGGTGTTGGTGTTGGCGCTGCGGCCGTCGGCGCGGCGCGGGGTCCGGGTGGACCGGCGGGCGGTGCTGCCCGAGGGGGCGTCGTCGACGTCACCGCCCCGGCGGGACGGGTTGCTGAACGTGGTGGAGTGCTGGTCTACCAGCGAATCGGTAGCAGTCATTGCTTCTCCTTGGGAAGGTGTTGTCCGCCGCGTACCGAGCCGGATCGGACCGGCGAACGGGCCGGCAACCGGCGTCGATCCGGTTTGCCGGTGCTCG
Organism: Micromonospora sp. NPDC004704; assembly: GCF_053601675.1. Lineage (NCBI taxonomy): Bacteria > Bacillati > Actinomycetota > Actinomycetes > Micromonosporales > Micromonosporaceae > Micromonospora > Micromonospora sp. NPDC004704. The sequence continues at coordinate 70,213 of NZ_JBSGCD010000030.1, forward strand.
GGCGAGCCCGGCTCTGGTGGCCGCGTGGCTCGGGCGGGCGGGTGGTGCCGATCGGCCGAGGGTCGGGCCCTGGGCGGGATGCGCGTCGGCGCATCAGCGGAAGTGGTTCGTAAGCTCCGGCGGAAACGATTTGCCGGTGATCATGTGAACTGATCATGCGAGCCGAGCTCGTGAAAAGGAAATCACACGCCCCGGGTCGGAATCTTTCACCGACACCTCAGGGGTGCACTGCCGTCAAGATAACGCGGTTAGCCCGCGATGGCAAGTATCGCCACGTCAGGGCATCAGTACGATCTTGCCCCGGGTGTGCCGCTGCTCCAGCTCCCGGAACGCCTCGCGGACCTGGTCCAACGGGTAGGTACGGGCGATCGGGACATCCAACCGCCCCTGATCGACCTGCCGGGCGATCTCGGCCAGCACGTCCGCTCTCGCCCCCTCGCTGTTCGCCGCTGTCCTGGTGCCGTACTTCTTCGCGGCGGCGAAGTTGATGATCGTGTCGATCCGGTCGGGCTTCACCCCGAGCTCGATGGCGAGGTCGACGTAGTCGTCGCCGTAGGTGTCGACGAAGGCGTCAACCGGACTTCCGGCGGCGGCTCGGATCCGGTCGGCCATTCCCTCGCCGTACGCGACCGGGGTCACGCCGTGCGCGGTGAGCCAGTCGTGGTTGGCGGGTCCGGCCAGGCCGATGACGCTCGCTCCCGCGCTGCAGGCAAGCTGGACGGCGAGCGATCCGACCCCGCCCGCGGCACCGGCGACGACAACGGTGTCGCCCGTGCCGACGCCCACCGCCTGCGTCGCCGCGTACGCCGTGGTGCCCACGACGGCCAGTGCGCCGGCCACCTCCCAGGGCACATTCGCCGGTCGCGGGACGAGTTGGTCGGCCGGTACGGCAACCAACTCGGCCTGGCTCGCCCGATCGTTGCTGAAGCCGAGCACCTCGTCGCCGACCGAGAAAGCGCTCACGTCGGGCCCCAGTTCCACCACCACCCCGGCGAGGTCGCTGCCCTGACCGGAGGGGAAGGTGCTCGGGGAAATGCTGTCCATCGCCCCCTGCCGGATGGATGACTCGCCGATGTTGATGCCGGCGGCAACCACCTTGACGAGAACCTGCCCGGCGCCGGGGACGGGCCGGTCGACCTCCACCACCTGTAGGACGTCGATTCCACCGTACTCACCGAATCTGACCGCTTTGGGCATCGTTGTCGGTACTCCTTTTGCCGAGATATCCGTCGGACACCCTGACTCTGACAGCATCGGCGGTGACCCGAAGGCGGATGGGCAGGACTCGCGGCCCCTGTCCAGGACTCACCGGGAACATCGCCGGACACCCGCGGTCTCGCCATCCTGGCGCCATGCGTAACCGATTCGTCAACGCCGCAACGGTGGTGCTGCTCAGCGCCGCCTTCGTCGGCGTCGTCACGACCCCCGCCATCGCGGCACCAGAATGCGACGTGCCCAACCCGCCTCCGATCTGCGGCACCGAGGACGAGTTCGGCAGCCCCACCATCAGCCTCTCCACCCCGGTCCGCCAGCCGGCCGGTCTTGTCGTCAGCGGCACCGCGAAGGACCGCGACGCCTCCGGTCCGGTCCAGGTACAGATCAAGATCGGGGGCGCGGTCGTCGCCACGCTGGCCGCCAACAGGTCGACGGGGGCGTACTCCGGCACCGTGCCGGCGCGGGCGGGCAGTTCCGTCTGCGCGGTCGCCAAGAACCAGAACGAAGGCCTCGACAAGTCCATCTGCCGTACGTTCCTCGTGTCCGTCGACCCGATCGGGTCGGTCGACGAGGTGTCGCCCGGCCCGGCCGGCCTGCGGGTACGGGGCTGGTCGATCGACCCGGACACCGCCAACCCGATTGACGTGCACGTCTACCTCGACGGGGCGTACGTCCGTACGGTCAACGCCAGCGGCAGCCGCCCGGACGTCGCCGCCGTGCACCCGCCGTACGGGGCGGCGCACGGTTACGACCTCACCGTGCCCGCCGGACCCGGCCAGCACACCGTCTGCGTGTACGGCATCAACGTCGGCACCGGCACGGTGAACACCCAGCTCGGCTGCGGCACGGTCACCCAGGGCAGCCCGCCGGCCGCGCCCGACCTCCAGGTCAACGCCGCCCAGACGGTGCCGACGATGTACCTGTACGTCCAGCCGCGCAGCACCAACGCGTCCGGCTTCGTGGTCGAACGCTCGGTCGGCGGCAGCGCCGGCCCGTGGGTGCAGGTGCACAGCAACAACCGGAACGGTGAGACGGCGTTCAGTTGGGACGACACCGGCGTGTCGCAGGGCAACCAGTACTGCTACCGGGTTCGGGCTGACAACCCGTACGGTTCGGCCACCTCGGCGGTGGTCTGCCGGGATCTGCCGCTGCCCGCCCTGCCCCGCCCGACCAACGTCTCGGTGACCGGGGTGACCGAGACCTCGCTCGTGCTGAACTGGACCGACAACGCCGTCGGCGAGACCCAGTACCGGGTCGACCACGTCGGCGTGAACACCATGTACGCGCCCGGCACCGCCGGCACCGGGCCGATGACCTTCACGATGAACAACCTCCAACCCTCGACCCGGTACTGCTTCAAGATGGGCCCGATCAAGACCGGCTTCGGCTACGACCCGGCGCCCGAGATCTGTGCCACCACCGCGAGCCCGCCCCCGCCGCCGCCGCTCTCGGTCAAGACCGTCAACCTCTGGAACTGCGTCTCGAGTGGCGCGTCCGGTGGTGTCTGGCTCTACGACCACGACTTCGGTACGTGGACCCGGGCGGCGTCGGCACCGAGCAGTTGGGTGCGCGGTAGCTGCGGGACGCCGTACTCCGGGCCTGCGGCCAGCGTGAACCTGCCCGACGGGCGGGTCGTCACGGTTGTCCTGGTGATCGCGGGCAACAAGTTCTGCACCACCGAGGACCCGACCCAGACGGCCTGTCGGCACTGGGAGGCCGGTCCGGTCCTCGGCGGCTCCAAGGGCATCACCACCTACGACGTCATCGGCTGAGCCGAGGCGTCACCGAGCCGGTGCCGGTCGGGTCGGGGGGCCTGACCGGCACCCGGTGTATTCGCCGCCGGGTCACGGGGTAGACATTGCTCATGGCGGCGGAGACCGGGCCGGACGGCGACGAGGGGCGGGGCGGGGAGTCGTCCCGTCCCGCGTTTGTCCTGCACGAGCATCGGCGGCCGACCCATCACTTCGACCTGCGGCTGGAGGAGAACGGCGTGCTCCGGTCGTGGGCGGTGCCGAGGGGCCTGCCCACCGACCCGTCCGGGGACCGGTTGGCGGTCGCGGTGCCCGACCACGACCTGGACCACCTGACCTACACCGACGCCGACAAGTCGATCGCCGACCTGGGCTGGTGGGAGGAGCACGACCGCAACGACCGCCGGCTGCTGTTCACCCTGCACGGGCGGGCCGGGTCCGGCCGCTACGCCCTGATCCACACCCGGCAGAACTGGCTGCTGCACCGGACGAAGGACCAGCCCGACGGTTAGCGCACCGGGGCGGCGACGGGTGTCGGGGCCAGCGCGCGGAGCAGGGCGTCGATCGCCGGTCGCAACGGTCCGTCGCCACGGGGGCGGGTGACCGCGAAGATCTGCCGGCCGGTCACCGGCGCGTCGAGCGGACGTACGTCGACTCCGTTCGGCACGTTGCGCAGCGCCAGTCCGGGTACGAGCGCCGCGCCGAGTCCCGCGGCGACGAGGTCGAGGGTGAGGGCGAAGTCGATTGCCCGGTGCCGGATGTCCGGCTCGAACCCGGCGAGGTGGCAGGCGCGCAGGGTCGAGCGCCCGCAGGGCGTGTGTTCGGCGCTGGCCACCCACGGTACGTCCGACAGGTCGGCCAGCCGGCGGGTCGCCCGTACCCAGCCGCTCGGGGTGATCAGGTGCATCGGGTCGGTGGTGATCGGGTGCCGGTCGAGTTCGGCGATCCGGGTCACCGGTACGTGGTCGTACTCCTGGAGGATGGCGACGTCGATGGTGGCCGAGCGGAGGTCGAGCTGGCTCTGCTGGTCCTCGGCCTCGATCACGCGTACGTCCAGGTCCGGGTGTTCCGCCATGGCGCGGGCGGCGGCCGGGGCGACCAGCGATCCGGCGGCGGACGGGAACGCGGCCACCCGGACGGTGCCGCCGACCCGCTGGTGGAGTACGGCCAGCCCCGCCACCGCGTGTTCGACCGCGCCGAGGATCCGTTCCGCGTGGGCGGCGAGGACCTGCCCGGCGGCGGTGAGCACAACTCCCCGACCGGACCGCTCGACCAGTTCGCAGTCGGCCTCCCGGGAGAGCTGTACGAGTTGCTGGGAGACCGCCGACGGCGTGACGTGCAGTGCCGCCGCGGCTGCGGTCACCCCGCCCCGAAGGTTGACCTCGTGCAGCACCCGCAGCCGTCGTACGTCCAGATCCATGTAGCCACGCTACAGCGACAGTTAAGAACTATGAACTGGACCTTAAGGTTCGGTCGGGGGACGGTAACCGGGTGAGAATGACCCACCGTTTCCAGGCCCTGCTCGTCGCCGCCATCTGGGGCGTCAACTTCGTGGTGATCGACATCGGGCTGCGGGACCTGCCCCCGCTGGTCCTGACCGCGCTCCGGTTTCTCGTTGCGGCGGTGCCGCTGGTGCTGCTCGTACCCCGGCCCACCGCCCGGCTGCGCTACGTCGTCGGTTACGGGCTGGTGCTCGGCGTACTGAAGTTCGGGGTGCTCTTCACCGCCATGGACGCCGGGATGCCGGCCGGGCTCGCCTCGCTGGTGTTGCAGGCACAGGCACTGGTCTCGGTGCTGCTCGCGGCGGCGCTGCTGCGGGAGCGTCCGACCGGTTGGCAGGTGGCCGGCGTACTCGTGGGGTCGGTCGGCATCGGGATGCTCGCGGTCGGCGGCGGTGGTCGGGCCACGGTGGTGGGATTCGCGCTCACCCTTGCCGCCGCCGCGAGCTGGGCTGTGGCGAACGTGGTGGTACGGGCCAGCGGCGAGACCCGTCCGCTGTCGCTGCTGGTCTGGTCCAGTCTGGTTCCGCCGATCCCGCTGCTCGGGCTCGCCGGTGTGGTGGATGGGCCCGGCCGGGTCCTCGACGCGGTCACCGGGCTCTCCTGGAGCGCCGTCCTCGCCGTGCTGTACGTCGCCTACGTCTCCACCCTGGTCGGCTTCGGTCTCTGGAACCGGCTGATCGCCGAGTACTCGGTTGCCCGGGTGGCGCCGTTCAGCCTGCTGGTGCCGGTGTTCGGGCTGGCCGCGTCTCGGGTGTTCCTGGGTGAGCGGGTCGGCCTCACCGAGGCGGTCGCCGCCGGGGTGATCCTCACCGGGCTGGCCCTGGTGCTGCGCCGACCGCCCGTATCCGCCGTCGATCCGGAGGGCGGGCCGGCGGGTACGGGGACGGCGGCGCCGGAGTACGCCGCCGCCCGTACCGGTGGCCGGATCGGAGCCGGACCGGCGGATGGTCAGGCGGCGTAGCCGCCGTCGATGTTGATGGCCGCGCCGGTGACGTAGGCCGCGTCGGGTCCGGCGAGGTAGACGACGAGGCTGCCGATCTCGTCGGCGGTGCCGTAGCGGTCGACCGCGATGTGCGGCCGGGTGATGCCGGCGTACGGGCCGTCGGCCGGGTTCATCTCGGTGTCGACGGGACCGGGCTGGATGGTGTTGACGGTGATTCCCCGGCTGCTGATCTCGCGGGCCAGGCCACGGGTGAAGCCGGCCACGCCGGCCTTGGTGAGGGCGTAGAGGCTACCGCCGACGAAGTGGATCCGGTCGGCGTTGATGCTGCCGATGTTGATGATCCGTCCGCCCTCGCCGAGGTGTCGCAGGGCTTCCCGGGTGGTGAAGAAGACGCCGTCGAGGTTGACCGCGACGGTGTGGTCGTAGGTGGCGTCGGTGATTTCCCCGATCGGCCCGGCACCGATCACTCCGGCGTTGTTGACCAGGATGTCGAGTCGCCCGAGGGTCCGTACGATCTCGTCGATGCCGGCCCGTACGGCGGCTCGGTCGGCGGCGTCGATCCGGATGGCGATCGCCAGGCCGCCCGCGTCGTTGATGGACTTGGCCAGGAGTTCGGCGCGTTCGGCCGAGGCGCCGTACGTGATCGCGACGGTCGCACCGGCTCCGGCCAACCGACGGGTGATGCCCTCCCCGATTCCCCGCGATCCGCCTGTGACGATCGCAACCCTGCCGGTCAGGCTCTGTGACATCGAACTTCCCCTCTGCATTTTTTGATTGTCCGTTCAAGATGTCAGACGGGTGGTCGATCGACAAGTGATATCTTGAACTCGTGTTCCAGAAGTAAGGGGAGGCCACGGATGGCGACGATGGGGCGACCCCGCGAGTTCGACGTCGACGAGGTGCTGGAGTCCGCGCTCCGAGTCTTCTGGGCCAAGGGATACGAGGGCGCCACCATGGCGGACCTCGCCTCGGCGACCGGACTCAAGCCCGGCAGCATCTACGCCGCGTTCGGCTGCAAGATCGGCCTGTTCATGCAGGTGCTCGACCGTTATGTCCGGACAGTGGTCACGTACGGTCCGGCGGCCATCGAGGCCGACAGTGCGCGCGAGGTCGTCCGGATATGGCTGGACGGGGTGGTTCGGGCCACCTCCGGCGCGGACACTCCGCCCGGCTGCCTGCTGGTGCAGGCGGCGCTGGTGAGCGGGGAGGGTGCGGACAAGGTACGGGCCGAACTGCGTGACCGGCGGCAGGTCGCCGAGGTCGCGCTGACCGAGCGGTTCGAACGGGCCCGCCGGACCGGGGACCTGCCGGTTGACGCCGAGCCGGAGGTTGCCGCCCGGTACGTGGTGGCCCTCGCCCAGGGCATCGCGGTGCAGGCCGCCTCCGGGGCGAGCCGGGCCGACCTGCAACGCATGGCGGACCTCGCCCTCGTCCGGCTGCCGTGGGAATAGGGCATACCGGGTCGGATCCGCAGGGGTAGACAACTCGTCGGGGGGAACCGGAATAGGGGCGGGCCGCACCTGGTTTCAGGGTGTAGTTCAAACTTGAACGAACGAGATCCGGTCGAGACGAGGCGGGCAGCAGACATGCAGTTCGGGATCTTCACCGTTGGTGACGTGACCACCGATCCCACCACGGGGCGTACACCCACCGAGGCTGAGCGGATCAAGGCGATGGTGGCGATCGCGCTGAAGGCCGAGGAGGTGGGACTCGACGTCGTCGCGATGGGCGAGCACCACAACCCGCCGTTCGTGCCGTCGTCGCCGACCACCATGCTCGGGTACGTCGCGGCGCAGACGAAGCGGATCGTCCTCTCGACCGCCACCACGCTGATCACGACCAACGACCCGGTCAAGATCGCCGAGGACTACGCGATGTTGCAGCACCTGGCCGACGGTCGGGTCGACCTGATGATGGGTCGGGGCAACACCGGGCCGGTGTACCCGTGGTTCGGCAAGGACATCCGGGCGGGCATTCCGCTGGCCGTGGAGAACTACGCGCTGCTGCACAAGTTGTGGCGCGAGGACGTGGTCGACTGGACCGGCAAGTTCCGTACGCCGTTGCAGTCGTTCACCTCGACGCCACGCCCGCTGGACGGGATTCCGCCGTTCGTCTGGCACGGCTCGATCCGCAGCCCCGAGATCGCCGAGCAGGCCGCCTACTACGGTGACGGCTTCTTCCACAACAACATCTTCTGGCCGATGGAGCACACCCAGCGGATGATCGAGCTGTACCGCAAGCGGTTCGAGTTCTACGGCCACGGCAAGGCCGACCAGGCCATCGTCGGCCTGGGCGGGCAGGTGTTCATGCGGAAGAACTCGCAGGACGCGGTACGCGAGTTCCGCCCCTACTTCGACAACGCCCCCGTGTACGGACACGGCCCGTCGCTGGAGGACTTCACCAGGGAGACCCCGCTGACCGTCGGGAGCCCGCAGCAGGTGATCGACCGGACCCTGACCTTCCGCGAGCACTTCGGCGACTACCAGCGCCAACTGTTCCTGATGGACCACGCCGGCCTCCCGCTCAAGACGGTGCTGGAGCAGCTCGACATGCTCGGTGAGGAGGTGGTTCCGGTGCTGCGCAAGGAGTTGGACGCCCTCCGTCCGGCGCACGTACCGGACGCGCCGACCCACGCCAGCCTGAAGGCCGCGCGGGACGCCGAGATCGAAGCGGTCGCGGGCGACCAGGTCGACACCGACACCGACGCGGTGGCGGGAGCCGAGCGATGAAGCAGCGCAACCTGGTTGCGATCTCCGCCGGCCTGAGCCAGCCGTCGTCGACCCGCCTGCTGGTCGACCGGCTGGCCGCGGCCACCCAGCGCCAGGCTGAGCAGCGCGGGACCCGGCTCGACCTGCAGGTGGTCGAGCTGCGGGACCACGCGCACGACCTGATGAACAACATGCTCGCGGGCTTCCCGACCACCGGGCTGCGGCAGACGCTCGACCAGGTCGCCGCCGCTGACGCGCTGATCGCGGTGACACCGATCTTCAACGCGTCGTACAGCGGGTTGTTCAAGTCGTTCTTCGACGTGCTCGACGACACGGCCCTGATCGACAAGCCGGTGCTGATCGGGGCCACCGGCGGCACCGCCCGGCACTCACTGGCGCTCGAACACGCGCTCCGGCCGATGTTCGTCTACCTGCACGCGGTGGTCGTCCCGACCTCGGTCTTCGCCGCATCAGAGGACTGGGGGACGGACACCGTCCAGGGTGGACTCGCGAACCGGATCAACCGGGCCGCCGCCGAACTGGCCGTGCAGCTCGACCTGCGCGAGCCGGCGACGGTCGCCGACCCGTACGACAACCCGACCCCGTTCGAGCAACTGCTCGCCGGCGACTGAGCCACCAGCCGGAGCCTGAACAAGGAAAGCGGGAAGGGCATCCGAGCCCTCGCGGGATCGGATGCCCTTCCGTGTGTCCGGGTGCGGTGGCGGGTCAGTGGACGGCGACCGCCGGATCGGCGGAGTCGATGTCGGTGAGCTGCTCCGGGCGGGCGACCACCAGGAGCACCACGATCGCCGCCAGCATGCCGCCGGCGATCACCACCGCCATCGCCACACTGCCGGTGCCGAGGACACCGACCAGGGGCGCGGAGATGGCACCGATCCCGAACTGCACCGCACCGAGCAGCGCGGCGGCCGTACCGGCGGCGTCACCATGCCGGGCCATCGCCAGTGCGGGCGCGTTCGGCAGCGCCAGGCCCGCGGTGCCCAGCACCAACCAGAGCAGCACCAGTACGCCGACCAGGCCGCCGAACCCGGTCGCCGCGACGACCAGCAGACCGGATCCGAGTACGGTCCCGGCGATCAGCGCCCCCCGAAGGATCTGGAACGGGGTGTACCGGCGCAGCAGCCGTACGTTGAGCTGGGTGGCTCCGATCAGGCCCACCGCACCGGCGCCGAAAACCACCGCGAACTGCTGTTCGTCCAGGCCGTACTGGTCCTGGAAGACGAAGGAGGAACCGGCCACGTACGCGAACAGGGCGGCCATCGCGAGGCCGGCGACCAGCGCCAACCCGACGTACGTCCGGTCCCGCAGCAGCGAACCGTAGACCCGCAGGGTGCCGAGCGCCCCGTCGGTGCGACGGTGCTCGGGCGGCAGCGACTCGCGGAGTGCGAACACGATCACCGCGATGAGACCGGTCCCCAACACGGCGAGGGCGACGAAGACGCCCCGCCAGTCGGTCCACTTGAGCAGTCCACCGCCGAGGGTGGGCGCGAGCACCGGGGCGACCCCCATGACCAGCATCAGCCGGGAGAAGAGGCGGGCCACGGCCGAGCCGGTGAACAGGTCGCGGACCACGGCCAGCGCGATCACCGACGCCGCCGCCGCACCGAGCCCCTGGAGTACGCGCAGCGCACCCAGCACCTCGATGTTCGGCGCGACCACGCAGAGCACCGAGGCGATGACGTGCACGATCGTCCCCGCCAGCAGTGGTCGGCGCCGGCCCACGGCGTCGGAGAGCGGGCCGATCACCAACTGTCCGATGGCGAGACCGGCCAGGGTCCCGGTGAGGGTGAGCTGCACCGCCGCGCTGGTTGTCTGCAGGTCGGCGGTGATGGTCGGCAACGCCGGCAGGTACATGTCGATGGTCAGTGGACCGATCGCGATGAGCGAGCCGAGGACCAGGACCAGCCGTCGCTGCTGCCGGCGGTTGAGCTGCTCCGGCGCCGGCCGGGCCGGTGGCCCCGCCGTGGCTGCTACGTCGTCAACCCGTCGATCGACCGTGGTCATGTGGCCCCTTTCCGGGGGTCTTGGCGGGAATTGGTACGGAGCACACGGCCCGGGCTAACCAACCTCAACAAGGACGATCGGTTGCGGGCCCATTCCCGCGTCGACGCACGGTGTTCAACGTCACACCCGCACGGACCTCGTCAACGGCGAGCCGACAGCCGCCGGAGTCGTGGTGACGTCGCGTTGACGTCGCGACCAGCAAGGTGACCGGGATCAGCCGTCGGCCACGAACCGGGGCCGGTCGGTCGAGCATAAGCCGAGGGGAGAGCTTCGATGAGCCGTCTTCTGATTGTCGGTCGGATGGCACCGGGCCCGGAGAGCGGGCCGGGCGCCGAGGAACGGATCGCGCAGATCTTCGCCGAGTCGGACCGGACCGAACTGCCGTCGATCACCGGTGCCCGGCACCGGTCGCTCTACACCCTCGGCGACCTGTACCTGCACCTGGTCGAGATGGACGGGGCCGGTCCGGGTGGGCTGCCGGCGGCCACCGCGCACCCCCTGTTCGTACGGCTCAACGAGCAGTTGTCGAGCTGCACCTCGCCGTACCTGTCGACGTGGCGTTCGCCGCGCGACGCCATGGCGAGGTGCTTCTACACCTGGGACGCGCCGGTTCCGGCACAGCGCAGCGGGCAGTGAGCGGCTGATGCCGTCCGGCCCGCTGGAAGTGATCATCATCGGTGCCGGTACGGGTGGCATGTGCCTCGCGCACGGTCTGCGCCGGGCGGGCATCGCCGTCTCGGTCTACGAGCGCTACCGGACCCGAGGCGACGGCCTGCACGGCTACCGGGTCGGCATCGGCCCCACGGGCAACCGGGCACTTCGGGAGTGCCTGCCGCCGGAACTGTTCGCGACGTTCATGGCCACCTGTGCGCGCTCACCCCGGTACTTCAACGTACTGACCGAGAAGATGCGGCAGACGGCGTCCTTTCCGCTGCGGCCGGAGACGGAGACCGACCCGGTGGACAGCGACCGGGCGGTCTCCCGGATGACGTTGCGGCAGGTCCTGCTCACCGGAATGGAAGACGTGGTGCGGTTCGACAAGACGTTCACGCACTACGAGCAGCACCCGAACGGCCGGGTCACGGCGTACTTCGCCGACGGCAGCCGGGCCAGCGCGGACCTCCTGGTCGCGGCGGACGGCACCCACTCCGCCACCCGGCGGCAGTACCTGCCGCACGCCCGGATCCAGGACGCGGGCAGCATCAACATCGCCACCAAGATCCCGCTCACCGACGAAACCCGGGCGCTGCTCTCGGAGCGGGTACGCGACGGCATCTCACTGATCTTCGGGACCGGTGGGCTGATGGGCGTCCTGCACGTGATGGAGTTCAACTGGGACCGGCACGGCGTACCCAAGGCGGGCATCGGCGACAGCGACGCGCGACTGATCGAACGCTGGCCCGGACTGCTCTTCGACAACACCCGCGACTACATCAACCTGATCATCTGGAGTGCCCACGACCGGTTCCCGCCGGACGTGATGGCGCGGCGGGGCGAGGAACTCGTCCGGCTCGCCCTCGACCTGACCGGCAACTGGCATCCGAACCTGCGGAAGCTGTTCGAGCGCAGCGACCCGGAGAGCTGCATCCCGGTCAAGGTGGCCACCTCGGAACCGGTGCAGCCGTGGCCGCCGAGCAACGTCACCCTGATCGGCGACGCGATCCACACCATGACCCCGGGCCGGGGCGTCGGCGCCAACACCGCCCTGCGTGACGCGGCCCTGCTCTGCCGCCAGCTCACCGCCGTGAACGCCGGGGAGAAGCCCCTGCTGCGGGGGGTCGCGGACTACGAGGCGGAGATGCTGCCGTACGGCTTCGCCCGGGTCGCCGACTCGTTGGCGAACAACGGCACCAGCGGCGACGACCCGCTCTACCGGCCGGTGATCGGCCGGTTCGCCCTGCTGGCGGCCCGCAGCTACTTCAGCCTGACCAGCCGGGTCCCGCCGCTGCGCCGCAGATTCGTGGACGAGATCTACGCCCGCCGGGGTGCCCGCGGTTGACCGCCACCCCCTAGCCTTCCCTTCGGTGGCGGCGAGCTGACGCGGGGTGCGGGAGGGGTGGCAGGTGACCGGGTTCATCGGTGCGCGCGAGGAGGGCCCGGGCCAACCGGCGCAGGGCCCGAGCCGGGTGGACGAGGAGGACACGTTCCGCTGGCTGGAGGAGTTGGACAGCGCGGCGGCCACCGCCTGGGTGGCGGACCGGAGCGCGGAGACGCTGTCCGCGTACGCCGGGACCGACTCGTACGCGCACCTGCGCGACGGGTTGCGCCAGGTCCTCGACGCCGACGACCGGATCGCCTACCCGACCTGGCGCGGCGAGTTCCTCTACAACCTGTGGCAGGACGCCACCAACCCGCGCGGGCTGTGGCGGCGTACGACGCTGGAGCAGTACCGGACGCCGGACCCGCAGTGGCAGATCCTGCTCGACCTGGACGACCTGGCCCGGCGGGAGTCGGAGAGCTGGGTCTGGCAGGGCGCCGACGTGCTCCCGCCCGACTATCGGCGATGCCTGGTCAGCCTCTCCCGAGGCGGCTCCGACGCCGTCGTCGTGCGCGAGTTCGACCTGGTCGAACGGGCCTTCGTCGCGGACGGGTTCGTGCTGCCGGAGGCGAAGAGCGACGTCGGCTGGGTCGACTCCGACCACGTTTTCGTCGGCACCGACTTCGGCCCCGGCTCGTTGACCGACTCCGGCTATCCACGGGTGGCCAAGCGGTGGCGGCGCGGGACGCTGCTCGCCGAGGCGGAGGTGGTCTTCGAGGGGCAGCCGGCCGACGTCGCCGTGCAGGCCGGACACGATCACACCCCCGGCTTCGAGCGCGACTTCGTCTACCGGCTGCACGACTTCTACCGGGCCGAACGGTTCCTGCTGACCGGAGCCGGTGAGCTGGTCCGGATCGAGGTCCCGGACGACGCCCGGACCGACGTCCACCGGGAGTGGCTGCTGATCCGGCTCCGATCGGACTGGACCGTCGACGGGGTCACGTACCCCGAGGGGGCGGTGCTGGTCACCCGGTTCGCCGACTTCCTCGCCGGTGGGCGGGACCTGACGTTGATCTTCGAACCCGAACCCACCACCTCGCTGCGCTACCACGCCTGGACCCGCAACCACCTGATCCTGGCGGTGCTCGACGACGTACGGCTGCGGTTGGAGGTGCTCAGCCCGGACGGCGAGGGCTGGCGGCGGGCGTTGCTGGACCGGGGTCCGGGGTTCGACCACTCCGACGTGGTGGCCACCAACCCGGACCACACCGACGAGTTCATGCTCTCCACCAGCGGTTTCCTGCAACCGGCCACCCTGCGGTACGGGCAGGTCGGTGCCGGGGTGAGCACGCTCAAGCAGGCGCCGTCCTTCTTCGACCCGACCGGCCTGTCGGTACGGCAGTTCTTCGCCGCGTCGGCCGACGGCACCCGGGTCCCGTACTTCGTGGTCGGTCCTCCGGACGGTGACCCGGGCCCGACCCTGCTCACCGGGTACGGCGGCTTCGAGGTGTCGATGACACCCGACTACGACGGGATCACCGGCCGCGGCTGGCTGGCCCGGGGCGGGACGTACGTGCTGGCGAACATCCGGGGCGGCGGCGAGTACGGCCCGCGCTGGCACCTGGCAGCCCTGCGGGAGAACCGACCCAGGGCGTACGAGGACTTCGCCGCCGTGGCGACCGACCTGGTGACCCGGGGCATCACCGAACCAGCCAGGCTGGGCATCGAGGGCGGGAGCAACGGTGGCCTGCTGATGGGCGTGATGCTCACCCGGTATCCGGAGCTGTTCGGGGCGGTCGTCGCCACGGTTCCCCTGCTCGACCTGCGGAGATACCACAAGCTTCTGGCCGGGGCGTCGTGGATGGCCGAGTACGGCGACCCGGACGACGAGGCGGACTGGGCGTACCTGCGGGAGTTCTCGCCGTACCACAACGTACGGCCGGGTCGGCCGTACCCGCCGGTCCTGTTCGTCACCTCGACCCGCGACGACCGGGTGCATCCCGGTCACGCCCGGAAGATGGTCGCCCGCCTGCGCGAGCACGGTTATGACGTCTCCTACTACGAGAACGTCGAGGGCGGCCACGGCGCCGCCGCCGACAACGCCCAACGCGCCGCCAAGTGGGCCCTCATCCTGGAGTTCCTCCACCACCGCCTAACCCGCGCCGCCTGACCCGCGCCGCCTGACCTCGCCGATCTAGGGCGAATGGTGGTGGATGAAGATCCACTAGCAACCATTCGCCCTAGATCGGCGAGAGGATCGGTGCACGGGTCAGCGCAGGGAGTGGAAGGTGCGGAGGCGGAGGCTGTTGCCGACCACGAAGATCGAGGAGAACGCCATAGCGGCTCCGGCGATCATGGGGTTGAGCAGCCCCGTCGCGGCCAGCGGCAGGGCGGCGACGTTGTAACCGAAGGCCCAGAACAGGTTGCCCTTGATCGTCGCGAGGGTACGCCGGGAGAGCCGGATCGCGTCCGCGGCGGCCATCAGGTCGTCCCGGACCAGGGTCAGGTCGGCGGCCTCGATCGCCACATCGGTGCCGGTGCCCATGGCGATGCCGAGATCGGCCTGGGCCAGGGCGGCGGCGTCGTTGACCCCGTCGCCGACCATCGCCACCACCCGGCCCTCGTCCTGGAGCCGCTTGACCACGTCGACCTTGTCCGCCGGCAGTACCTCGGCGATCACCTCGTCGATACCGACCTCGGCACCGACCGACCGGGCCGCACCGGTGTTGTCCCCGGTCAGCAGCACCGGGGTCAGGCCGAGCGCGCGGAGGGCGGCAACCGCTTCGACACTGGTCGACCGGACCACGTCGGCGACCACGAACACCGCCCGGACCCGGCCGTCCCAGCCGGCGAGGACCGCCGTACGACCTTCGGCTTCGGCGTCGGCACGGGCGGTGGCCAGGTGTTCGGGCAGTTCCAGTCCCCGGTCGACGAGCAGGCGTTCCCGCCCCACGGTGAGGTGGTGGCCGTCGACCGTACCGGTGACGCCGAGCCCACCGAGTCCGGCGAAGCCGCCGACCGGGGGCAGCGTGCCGACCCGGTCGACCGCACCGGCCGCGATGGCTCGGGCGATCGGGTGTTCGGAGGCGGCCTCCACCGCACCGACCAGGCGCAGCGCCTCGTCGGGCTGCTGGCCGTCGACGGTGACCACGTCGACCAGGGTCATCCGGCCGGTGGTGACGGTCCCGGTCTTGTCCAGCACGATCGTGTCGACGGTACGGGTGGATTCGAGCACCTGCGGACCCTTGATCAGGATGCCGAGCTGCGCGCCCCGTCCGGTGCCGACCAGCAGGGCGGTCGGTGTGGCCAGGCCGAGGGCGCACGGGCAGGCGATGATCAGTACGGCGACGGCGGCGGTGATCGCGGCCGAACCGCCCTGACCGGCACCGATCCACCAACCCAGGGTCGCCACCGACAGCGCGATCACGATCGGCACGAAGATCCCCGAGATCCGGTCCGCGAGCCGTTGCACCTGCGCCTTGCCGGTCTGCGCCTGCTCGACCAGCTTCGCCATCTGGGCGAGTTGGGTGTCCGAGCCGATCCAGGTGGCTCGTACGACGAGTCGGCCGCCGGCGTTGACGGTGGCACCCACCACCGGTTCGCCGGGACCGACCTCCACCGGTACGGATTCCCCGGTGAGCAGGCTGGTGTCGATCGCCGAGGTGCCGTCCTCGATCATCCCGTCGGTGGCGATCTTCTCGCCGGGCCGGACCACGAACCGGTCACCGACCATCAGTTGCTCGACCGGTAGGCGTACCTCGGTTGTGCCGCGCAGCACCGCGACGTCGCGGGCGCCGAGTTCGAGCAGGGCGCGCAGCGCGGATCCGGCCCGGCGCTTGGACCGGGCCTCGAAGTAGCGCCCGGCGAGGATGAACAGGGTGACCCCGGCGGCGGCCTCGAAGTAGATGTTGCCGCTGCCGTCGGAGCGGCTGATGTCGAAGCTGAACGGGTGGACCATGCCGGGGGTGCCGGCGGTGCCGAAGAAGAGCGCCCAGAGCGACCAGCCGAAGGCGGCGACGGTGCCGAGCGAGACCAGGGTGTCCATGGTCGCGGCGCCGTGTCGCAGGTTGACCAGGGCGGCCCGGTGGAACGGCAGCCCGCCGTAGACGACAACCGGGGCGGCCAGGGTCAGCGACAGCCACTGCCAGTAGGTGAACTGCCAGGCCGGAACCATCGCCAGCGCGATCACCGGCACGGTCAGGACCAGCGAAACCCACAATCGGGTACGCAGTGCGTGCAGCTCGTCGACCGGCTCGGTGACCGTACCTGCCTCGTCGGCGGATCGGGGCGGCGGCGGGAGCTGGGCGGTGTAGCCGGTCTTCTCCACGGTGGCGATCAGCTCGGCCACCGTGACGGTGTCGTCGGTGAGGGTGACGGTGGCCTTCTCGGTGGCGTAGTTGACCGTCGCCTCGACGCCGTCGAGCCGGTTGAGTTTCTTCTCGATCCGGGACGCGCACGAGGCGCAGGTCATGCCCCCGATGGTGAGCTGGATCGGTGCGGCGGCCCGGGGTAGGGATCGGCCGGCGGTGGTCATCGCTGATCTCCTAACCGTGGGTCTGTCCGGGTGTGCCGGCGAGCGCGGTGAACGCGGCCGTCCGGACCGTGCCCAGGTGCTGGAAGTCGAGGAAGAGCCGGTACGCCCCGGCGCTGGGCACCTCGACCCGGAAGGTGATGGTCGGTCCGGCCGGGGTCCGCCCGTCCCCGGGCCCGCCCTCGGGATGTACGTGCAGGTAGGCGAGGTCCCCGTCGCGCAGGGCAACCAGATGACCGTACGCCGCGAGGTAGGGCGAGAGGTCGGTGACGGGGGTTCCGTACCTGCTCACGGTCAGGGCGAGGGTGGACGAGGTGCCCGGTACGAGGTCGCCGTCGAGCGTGACGGTGTAGCCGTCGCCGACCGACGCGCTCCGCCCGGCGGCGGGCAGTGGCACCGGCCGGTAGTCACCGGGAGCGGGTAGATCCACCCCGAGCGTGATGTTGTCGGGGTGACCGGCCGGCTGGAAGTCGGCGATCAGGCGGAACTGTCCCGGCGCGTGGACGGCGAGCGGGATCGACCAGGTCCCGTCGCCCGCCATCTCCGGATGCACGTGCTGGAAACCGGTCAGGTCCCGCCGGACCACTATCAGGTGCAGGTCCTTGTCGTGCGTCGGATCGTACGAAATCACCGGGTTGCCGTCGGGTCCCAGCACGCGGAACGAGAGCTGGTTGGCCGGTCCGGTGGTCAGCGACGCGGTGAGGGGGGTGAGCCGGTAGCCGTCCTGGGCCACCTGCAACCCGCCCGGCGGCTGTGCCGGTGTCGCGCTCTGCTCGTTGCCGTGACTCGGCGCCGCTGCGCCGGGGTGACCGTGGTCTGACTGGGCGGGCGGGGCGGAGTCGGCCCTGCCTCCGGTCACCTGGCCGGCGCCGAGGGCGGCCCCGAAGACCACCACCAGCCCGGCCAGGTAACCGCCGACCCGGTATCGGGTTTCCATCGGTAGTTAGCTGACCAGCGTGTAGCCGGCCTCGTCGACGGCGGTACGGACCGCGGCCTCGTCGAGGGGCTGGGCGCTGCTGACGGTCACGGCGCCGCTGGCCACGTCGACCCGTACCTCGGTGACGCCGGGCAGGGCGCCGACCTCGGTCTGCACGGAACGGGCGCAGTGGCCGCAGGTCATTCCGGTTACCTGGTATGTCGTCTCCATGTGGAGAACGATACCCGTACCCCCCAGGGGTATCAAGGTGGTCCACGACACTCGGGTTCGGATCGGGGTGACGGGTGGTGGCGGCCCGGTCGTCCGGCGAGCCGTAGTCGGCGGACACGGAACACGCCGCTCACCGGGGGCGAGCGGCGCGTTCTGCGAGATCAGGGGGTTGACCGCCGGTCCGGGCGGTCGAGGAGGTCAGCGACCGAGCTGGCGGTACTTCGCCTCGGTCGCTTCCTTCTTCGGCCGCCACCACTTCTCGTTCTGCTGGTACCACTCGATGGTCTGGGCCAGCCCGTCGCGGAAGTTGAGGTACTGCGGCTTCCAACCCAGCTCCGCCTGGAGCTTGCTGGAGTCGATCGCGTACCGCAGGTCGTGGCCGGGGCGGTCGCCGACCATGTCGAACCAGTCGTCCGGGCGCCCCATCAGGCGCAGGATCTCCTGGACCACCACGATGTTGTTCAGCTCGCACTCGGCGCCGATCAGGTACGTCTGACCGATCGTGCCGCGCTCGAGAATCGCGTTCACCGCCGTGTTGTGGTCATGTACGTGAATCCAGTCCCGGACGTTGAGGCCGGAGCCGTAGACCTTGGGGCGGATCCCGTCGATCACGTTGGTGATCTGCCTCGGGATGAACTTCTCGATGTGGTGGAACGGCCCGTAGTTGTTCGAGCAGTGCGAGATCGTGGCGCGGACACCGAACGACCGGATCCAGCCGCGCACCATCAGGTCCGAGCCGGCCTTTGTCGACGAGTACGGGCTCGACGGGTCGAACGGGCTGCCCTCGGTGAATCGCCTGTCCTCGTCCAGTTCCAGATCGCCGAACACCTCGTCGGTGGAGATGTGGTGCAGCCGCTTGTCGTGCCGACGCACGCTCTCCAGGATGTTGAACGTCCCGATGAGGTTTGTCTGCACGAATGGGCTCGGATCCATCACCGAGTTGTCGTTGTGCGACTCGGCCGCGAAATGGACCACCGCGTCGGCCTGCCGTACCAGCTCGTCGACGGTGTCGGCGTCGGTCACCGAGCCGTGCACGAAATTGATCCGGTGCTCCACCTCGGCGAGGCTGCTCCGGTCACCCGCGTAGGTGAGTGCGTCCAGTACGTCGACCTGGAAGTCGAGTGCGTCCACTGCCTGGCGGACGAAGTTTGATCCGATGAATCCCGCACCACCGGTAACCAGTACACGCATGGGCGCCATGGTAACAGCGCCGACGTTCACGGAGAGTCAGGCGTAGCGGGGGTCGAGGGCCCCGGCGGCCGGCCCGGCAGCCTGCTCGTGAGCCGGTCTCACCCCGTACGCGAGGCGTCCCGGGGACGGATCCGGCGTCGCGGCGACGGTCCGGCCGCACGCCCGGCGGACCGTCGTGGTCCGGGTGGTCGCCCAGGGTGCTGCCGACACCGGTCGAACGGTTGGTCCGACGGACACGGCATTTGCCGCAATAAGAGAGAAATATTCGGTACCGTCGCCTTGGAATGCGGATGGGTCGGGACAACTCGGCGGTGCCGTTCTCCGAAGCGGGGGGGAGTGCGACCGCTGGCCGAGCCGGTCCACCGCCGGTCGCGAAGGGGGCACCACGATGGTCGTCCGTGCAGAGAACCGACGCGGTACGCCGGGCAGGCGGAGCCCGCTCACCTCGATCCTCGCCGGCGTCGCGCTCGCGGTAGCCCTGACCCTGGACGTTCCGGTCGCCACCCGCCACCTCGTGCCGCTCGGTGCGGAAGCCCCGATGGTGGCGCCGGCACCGGGGGGAACGTCGGGCGGCAACGTGACCTTCGAGGTGCTGCCGCCGCGACCCACCGTCAGTCCCACGGCCAGTCCCACGGACCCACCCACTCCCCAGCCCACTCATACGGGAGGACACCTTCCGGTCACCGGGGACGATCCGATGCCGCCCGGTTGGCTGTTTTTCGCCGGCGGACTCCTGCTCCTGCTCGGTGCGCTGACCCTCGCCATCTCCCGGGGCCTGCGCCACCGTCGGTCCTGAGCGGAAAGGGTCACCCCGGGGCGCCGCTGTCATGCAGGGGCAGCGGTTCTCGGGTGCCCGCCGGCTGAACATCGACAGGCCCGCTGACCTGGCATACTCGCCGCTCGTGACGCTTTCGCGCGGCTGGGCGCTCTTCCTGTTCGGGGTCGGCATATGGACCTGGGTCATCTGGCCGCGATTCGGCCTGGCGATCTGGCAGGACCCCCGATCCTGGTCGACCGGGGAAGTGGGCCAGGGGGATCCGACCAGCTTTCTCTGGGTGCACGCGTTGCTGATCGGCGCCTCGTTGGCGATCGGTACAACCGTCGGCCTGCTCGGTGTCCGCGCCTGGTGGGCGGCCCGCAGAGCGCCCCGGAACAGCTGAGTACGCGACCGCCCGAGCTCGTCCGGAAATCCAGTCACCATGATCGATTTGGCTCTGAACCAGTCATCCGGTAACTTTTTCCAAGTCAGCGGGGCACCGGACAGGAACCGCCGGGAAACACCGGTGGGAGCAGGACGGCCCGCTAAATCCTCTCGAACGCGCAGGGTGTAGGTTGCTGTGTGCGCAGAGCGGGCCTGATCGAACTCTGGTCGGGTGGTTGTGAACAAACCGGGAACGCCGGTTTGACTCGGCGGAAACGACCGGGTAGCGTAGTAAAAGCGCCGGGCGGGAACGCCGGGTGTTGAAGTGGGAGTTAAAAAGCCCCGGGTTGT